>DASQGG010000109.1 GCA_035632695.1 Thermoplasmata archaeon | reverse complement strand
GAATCCGAACCCCAGCGCCGGACCACGATACCGCCTCCCGAGGATTTCGATAGCCCCATCACGGAGTTCCCTAACCTGATGTTCGCCGGAACGGTCGTCACCGCGGGAACGGGAACGGCGGTGGTCCTCGCAACCGGCAAGGACACACAGTTTGGGCAGGTTGTCGAGATCACGCGGGCTGCGGAGGAGCCGCTAAGCCCTCTGCAGCTCGAGCTCGATCACGCCGCGACCCTGAACTTCTACGTCGCCATCGGCGTGGGCCTCCTCTTCCTGGCGGTCGGCCACTTCTTCGTCCACCTGGAGATCGGTGACAGCGTCCTGTTCATGATCGGCGTGATGACCTCGCTGGTCCCCGAAGGCTTGCAGATTACGGTCACCCTCTCCCTCGCGATGAGCAGCCTGACGCTCTCCAAGCGCAACGTGGTCGTCAAACGCCTGTCCTCCGTGGAGACCCTGGGCTCGACGACGGTCATCTGCACGGACAAGACCGGGACGATCACGGAGGGTCAGATGACCGTCCACAAAATCTGGATCGGCGGCCGGATCTTCGACGTCACGGGGGAAGGCTACGAACCCGAAGGGTCCATTGTCCTCGAGAGCCGAAAGGTCACCGCGTCGGAACGAACGGACCTCCGCCGACTGTGCGAGGTCGCCGCGCTCAACAACAAGGCAACCCTGGTGCCGCCCCTCGACCGCCGGAAGTCGCGATGGACCATGGTGGGTGACTCGACGGAAGCCGCCCTCCTGGTCCTCGCGGCCAAGGCGAATTTGGACCCCCGAAAGACCCTCGCGGAACGCCCCCGGATCGGGATGATCCCGTTTGAGTCCGCCCGGAAGATGATGACGAGCATCCATGCGGATCCACAGGGCGGAGTCATCGCGTACGTGAAGGGCGCGGGTCTCGAAATTCTCTCCCGCTCGACCCGCATCATGTGGGAGGACGCGGCGACCCCTCTGACGGACGAACGCCGGGCGACGGTCCGCCGCGAGATCGACAGACTCGCAAGGGAAGCATACCGGGTGCTCGCCCTCGCCTACCGAGAGCTGCCGGGGCCCCAGGAGAAGTACGAGTCAGCGAGCGTGGAAGCGGATCTCACGTTCGTCGGGCTCGTCGCAATCCTGGATCCGCCCCGAGCGGACGTCCCCGAGGCGGTCCGGAAGGCTCGCAGCGCCGGCATGCGGGTCATCATGATGACCGGGGACCACGAGCTCACGGCCGAGGCGATCGCGCGCAAGGTCGGCATCATCACCGCTCCGGACTACGTGGTCGTCACGGGATACCGGCTCGCCAACATGCCGGACGATGAGCTCTCCCGAATCCTGGACACTCCCGAGGTCGTGTTCGCCCGGATCACCCCGGAGCAGAAACTCCGGGTCGTTCGCCTCCTCCAAGCGAAGGGCGAGACCGTCGCGGTCACCGGGGACGGCGTCAACGACGCTCCCGCCCTGCTCGAGGCGGACATCGGCATCGCCATGGGAATCACGGGAACCGACGTGGCGCGGGAGTCCGCGGACATGGTCCTCTTGGACGACAACTTTGCCTCAATCGTGAATGGGACGGAGATCGGCCGCGGCGTATTCGACAACCTCCGCAAGTTCATCGTGTACGTGTTCAGCCACAATTGGGCGGAGCTCGCGACGTTCGTCGTCTTCGTCCTGTTCCTCACGCCGCGGACCCTGCCCCTCAGCGTTGTGGGCATCCTCGCCATCGACCTGGGCATGGACATCCCGCCGTCCCTCGCCCTGACCCTCGAACCTCCGGAGCCCGGAATCATGGACCGCCCTCCGCGGTCGAAGAAGACGCGGCTTTTCGACGTCGGGACCATCTCGAGATCCTTCTACATCGGCACGATGATTGGCCTGGTCGCGCTGTTCTGGTGTTTCTATCTTTGGTCCCATGAGGGGGGCTGGCACCTAGGCCTCGCAGGTTGGCCCTCTACGCCGGCCGAAGTGAACGCCTACCAGATGGGGACCAGCGCGGTCATCGCGGGGATCATGGCGGGCCAGCTCGGCACCCTGTTCGCGACCCGCACGAACGTGGCGTCTGCCTTCACCCTGAATCCGCTGCGGAACCGCTGGTTGCTGCCGGGCGTGGGCGCGGAGCTCGCAATCCTGCTCAGCATCGTGTACGTGCCCTTCCTGCAATCCGTCTTCATGACGACCTCGTTCGAGCCCATCGTGTGGCTGTACCTCTACAGCTTCGTGCCGCTCATTCTCCTGTTTGAGGAAATCCGGAAATACGTCGTCCGGAGGGTCCTCCTGCCCGCGAAGGCGGTACCCGCCCTCCCCGCGGCAGCCGCGGCCGGAGTGGAGGTCGTCCTCGGCACGCATCTCGAGACCCGCGCCCGCATCCCGTTCATCGAGCGCGGGCCACCGGTAATCGTCCCGCTCACCCTGCAGGGATCCGACGAGACCGCTGTGGCCGTCGCGCTGAGCCTCGCGGAGTATTCGGGTTCCCGCATTCTGGTGGTCCGGCTGCCGATCGCGGGCCCGAGGAGGGAGGTACAGCGGGATCTCGAGCGCCGCATCGACGATCTCGCGAAGGCCACGGACACGCCCTGCGGCTTTGTTGATTTGCCCAGCGTCGGAGGTCACCGTAGGCGCCCGTCCTTGGGGGGCGACCTAGAGAGCCTCGCGGAGCGGACCAAGGCGGAGACCCTGGTGGTTCCCGTGGACGCGGAGGTCTTCGCGGGCGGCCGCCTGCGCCGCCGCGACGCCTGGCTTCTGAACCTGCGAAAGCGTCGGGTGATTCTCGTCCGTGGCCCGGCTCTCGCGGCGGGCGAGGTGCCGCGTCTCCGGAGGGTCCTGATCCCAGTCCTCGAGGAGTTCCAGCCGGAGCCCTTTGACGTGGCCGCGTCCCTGACGACCGCCTCCGCGTTTCCCGCGGTAGACGTGGTGGCCGCGAAGGTGATCAAGATCCCCTCCATCGTCCCCCTGTACTCCACGTACAAGCCCGAGTCCTTGATCGACCAGGACCGCGAACTCTCCTTCTTGAAGTCCCTCCGTGCGAGGCCCATCATGCGGCTCCTCACGCCCAAGATCCTCATGGTCCGGGACATCGGACGTGACCTCGTGGAGTTCGCGGACGAGCGGGGAATCGAGGTCATCCTCATGGCGGGTCGCTGGGAGGCGGGCCACCGTGGCTTCCTCGGGAGGGACGAGCGCGAGGTCGCCCTCAAGGCAAAGGGGGCCGTTGCGGTCATCCTGCCGCCGGTCCGGCCCGGCCCGCGTGAGGCTCATCGCTCGCGCCACGTGTAGAGCCGCATGGCGATGACGAGCCCGACGATCGTGGAGACGAGCAACAGGACCGCGTCCAGCGTCGCCTCCGACGGCATCGCCTGGGGAAGGCCGAGGGCGGACTGGACGATGAGCGCGGCGTAGGTCGCGGGCAGGAACCGGGCCAGACCCGCCCATGCCGGCGACACCGCAGAAAGGAAGGCGAGCGGGTAGTACAGCGGCGATAGGATGCCGAGCGTCGTAAACACGAGGGTCCCGACAGGCCACACCTCCATCTGGCTCTGGAGCCGGCTCGACACCGCGATCCCGATGGCGGAGTACAGGACCCAGACCATGAATATGGCCGCCGCGAGAACGAGCCACCCGAACAGGGAGACGGGCGTCACCAGGGCCAAGACCACGCCCAGGATGATCAGGGCGGGCGCCGCGGGAATCAGGTTCGAAAAGGCGACGCCGAACAGGTACCGGAACTTGTCCAGTGGCGACGCGACGAACATGTCCTGCAGGCGTTGCTCGAGCCGCCAGTACGCCGAGTCGGAGAGGCACCAGCTGCCGATGTTCTGGGTGGTGAAGAGCATGGCGCCCACGACCTGGAGCGGGAACAGGTTGAAATTCGGCGGCGTGACCAGCGCCAGGAAGTACAGGAAGAAGAACGGGAGCAGGATGGGTACGATCGTGGCCACGGGGTTGCGCGCGACCCATCGCCAGCCGATCAGCGCAAACGCGGGGAAGACGCGGCCTTCTCGCATCTCGGCCAAGACCTTCTCATCGATGACGTGGTCCATCTCACGCCTCCCGCGCGGTGCGTCGCGCCCAGAAGATACCGAACAAGAGCATGAGGCCCGCCTCCACCGCCAACGCGCCTCCTGCGACGAGGACTTCCGTGGTCGTCAGAACCTGCAGGCCTGCCACGGCCTCAACGAGAGCGGTCGCGGCACTCGTGGGCACAAGGAGGGCGGGCAGCCACGCCCACGGGAGGTGGGCCGTGAGGATGGACAGGGGGAAGAACACAGGGGGCACAATCCCGAACAGGTTTGTGAGAAGGCTCGAGTACGGCCAGATCGTCTTCATGTCCTTGAACAGGGTCGAGATGTAGTAGCCCAAGCTCGAGGAGAAGGCCCACACCGCCAGGAGCGCAAGGACCAGAGCGCCCGTCGCGGCGAGGCTCATCGGATGGAGCACTTCCAAGATCCCGAACAGCACGACGAGCGGGGGCGTGTACGCGATCAGGATGCCCATGGACATGCCCAGGAAGTACGACTCGGGCGACATGGGGGACGCGTGGTAGAGCTCGTTCAGCTTGTGATCGATGCGGATGTACGCGGCCTCGTTGAGGACTCGTTGTCCGATCAGGAATACGGAATACACCATCGCGCCGATCACGGTCAGCGGGAGCAAGGACGCGTCGAGCACCCAGACGAACACGAGGAGCGCGGCCTGCACCAGGCTTCCGGTCGCGATCGCCAGCCACTCATGAATCTGCACGCGCGTCTCCGTGGCCAGGAAGGTCCCGATGCCGGTCCAGCGCAGCGCGATTGCCATGACCCTCCTCAGTCCTCGTTGATCGAGCGGCCGACGATCCGCAGGAACGCTTCCTCGAGCGTGACCGGACCGACGGTCGCCGCCAAGCCCTTCGACACGGTGAGTGCCATGATCTCGTTGATCCGCGCCGGTCCCGTGATCATGTAGATGGTCCCGCCATCCGAGACGAGCTCCCCGAAGCTCGCGAGCTCCTCTCGAATCGCGACCCCGTTCGGCACGGAGACCTTGAGGGTCCCGCCGACCTGCTGTTTGATCGCGTCCGCGGTCCCTTCCACGAGGATGCGACCCGCCTCGACCACGTAGAGACGTTCCGCGAGCGCCTCGGCCTCGTCCAGGTAGTGCGTCGTGAGCAAGACCGTGCAGCCCTTCTTCGTGAGCCGGCGAAGCGAGTCCCACACGTCGCGGCGTGCGAACGGATCCATCCCGATCGTGGGCTCGTCCAGGAAGAGGAGGGGCGCCTCCGTGGCGATCACGGTTGCGACCATGGCCCGCTGCTTCTGCCCACCGGACAGCGTGATCGAAAGCCGATCCGCGACCTCCTGGATGCCCATCTGGTCCAGGGCCTCTTCTCCGCGCGTCTTTGCGGTCTCCCGATCGACCCCCCGCGCTCGCAGGTACGCATAGATCTGCTCGCGGGGAGTGAGGTGGAAAAACGGCTTCCCTTCCTGGGGGACCACCGCGATCAGGGGGCGGACGAGCTCGGGATGGCCCACCGCATCGAGCCCAAAGACCTCCACGGTTCCCGACGTCGGCACGAGCAGCGTGGATGCGATACGGAGGAACGTGGTCTTCCCGGCGCCGTTCCGGCCCAGAAGGGCGATCCGCTCCCCCTTACGGAACGTCAGGGAAACCCCGCGCAGCGCCTCGACCGCCGGCGCGCCGCGGGTGTGGTACGTCTTGCGGACGTCCACGGCGCGGAGGGCCTGGTCGGTCATGAAGCGACGTGATGCGAGAGGCGCGTATAAAACTCGCTTGATGACGAGGTTCACATTTTCGTCGGCGCAGCGAGTACGTCGTAGTGCGTGACCGTGGGTTCGAATTCGAGTAGGAATTCCCGATCTCGCGGAAAATAGCGCGCCTTCTCGATGTCCTCCCCCGCGAAGGCACGGATCGAGTCGTACGAGTTCCAAAGGGAGATGAGGAGGAAATCGGCGCGGTCCCCCGCGACGCGACGGAGGACGTAGACGCCGAGGTTCCCCTTCGTCTCGCGGTACCCCTTCACGCCACTCGCCTCCAAGTAGTCGTAGTAGGCGTCGGCCTTCGATGCGGGCGTGACGCCGTGCCAGGTTCGCGCGATCATCCGAATCTCCCGAGACGGCAGACCACTACGAGGCCATAAGGACACAGCCGGCGTCGGGCGGCGGTCTCCGACAGTCCCGCGACACCGACTCATTCCCGCGGAGACACATCTTATGTACGCATGGCTCCTTTCCTTGACGGGGAGCGCGTGGAGCGCCCGTGGCATCGACACTGGCCTACTGGTGTGCCGAAGACCATCGAATATCCCCGCATACCCGTTGAACGCATGCTCCGCGAGGCCGCGGACGGCCACGGCGACGCGGCGGCGACCGTCTTCTACGGGGCCAAGCTCACATACCGCGAAATCGACGATGCCGCGGACCGGTTTGCGGCAGGCCTCAGGCATCTCGGAGTCAGACCCGGGGACCGCGTGGGGCTCATCGTGCCGAACTCACCCGCATTCGTGATCGCCTTCTTCGGAATTCAACGCGTCGGCGGCATCGTCGTCCAGACGAACCCGCTCTACACCCCGAGAGAACTCGCGGGACTCTATGCGGACGCGGGTGCAACCGCGGTCGTCTCCCTCGACCTCTTCCTCGCCAATGTTCTGAGGGCAAAGCCGGAGACCGCCATCCGCGAGGTGATTGTCGCCGACCTGAAGGACTTCCTGCCTGCGCCGCTCTCCACGTTCTACCCGCTGCGGCGCCGGAGTGATCTGAAGAAGGCGGGACATTGGCCGCTGGACATTCCGCGCGAGCCGTGGGTCCATACATTCCGGGAACTCCTCAAGTCGCCCGCAGAGCGAGGAACGGAGCCGGAGACCGTGGATCCGGATGAAGTCGCGGTGCTCCAGTATACAGGCGGGACCACCGGGACTCCGAAGGGCGCCATGCTGACCCATCGCACGCTAATCGCGAACGCGTACCAGTGCGCGAGCTGGGTGCCCGGCATGCAGCCCGCCCGGGAGAAGACCCTGATCGCGATCCCTATGTTCCACATCTACGGTCTCATGGCGGGGCTCATGGTCTCGATCCGGCTCGCGGCGACCATGCTGCTCGTCCCCGACCCGAGGGACCTGAAGCATCTGCTCAAGGTCATCGACCGCGAGCGACCCACCCTGTTCCCCGCGGTTCCCACCCTGTACGTGGCCCTGATGAACCATCCGCGACTCCGGAAGGCGGACATGCGTGGCATTCAGGCGTGCCTCTCCGGGGCGGCGCCCCTGCCCGTCGAGGTGCGCCGGCGGTGGGAGTCCCTGACGGGCGGCCGGCTCGTGGAGGGCTACGGCCTGACCGAGGCGAGCACGGTGGTCTCCGGGAACCCGCTCACGCAGGACGGGCTCGTCAAGGAGGGTGTGGGCATCCCGTTCCCCGACACGGACGTCCGGATCGTGGACCTGGAGACCTCGACGCGCGATCTCCCGATCGGCGAGGCGGGGGAACTCCTCGTGCGCGGGCCCCAAGTCATGAAGGGGTACTGGAACAACCCCGAGGAGACCGCGGCCACCCTGCGCGACGGGTGGTTGTACACGGGCGATATCGCGACGATGGACGAGGACGGCTACCTGTACATCGTCGAACGGAAGAAGGACCTGATCATCGCGTCCGGCTTCAACGTCTATCCGCGCGAGGTCGAGGAGGTCCTCTACATGCATCCCTCGGTCCTCGAGGCAGCGGCCATCGGCGTCCCCGATCCCTACCGAGGCGAGACCGTGAAGGCGTTCGTCGCGCTCAAACCCGGCGCCACGGCGACGGACCGGGAACTCATCGCCTTCTGCCGCGAGCGGCTCGCCGCGTTCCGGGTGCCCAGGCAGATTGAGTTCCGGACGGAGCTTCCGAAGAGCGCGATCGGCAAGGTGCTTCGGCGCGCCCTGCGGGACGAGGAGCGGGCCAAGCAGGCCGCGGTGGCTCCGTCCTCACACCCCTGACCGTCTTGCGGAGCGCAGGACCCCCATACCTATATGTCCGCCCATCGCCGTGGCCGCCTCCATGCCCACGGGGGGCCAGCTCGTCGGGGAGGCCTTGGCCAAAGAGGGCGTCCGTGTGGTCTTCACCCTCTGCGGCGGCCACATCCTGCCGATCTACGAAGGCTGCCTGGACCAGGGCATCCGGGTCATCGACGTGCGGCACGAGCAGACCGCGGCGTTCGCCGCGGACGGATGGGCGCGCGTGACCGGCGAGGTCGGCGTCGCCGCGGTCACCGCAGGGCCCGGCGTCTGCAACTCACTCACCGCCATCGTGAACGCCCGGAACAGCGACTCGCCCGTGGTCGTCCTCGGCGGACAGGCGGAGACCACCCGGCACGACCAAGGAGGCCTCCAGGAGACGCCGCACGTGCGAATCCTGGAGCCTGTGACGAAATGGGCGCAGTCCTGCGCGCACGCGAAGCGCCTGCCCGAATTCGTGTTCGACGCGTTCCGGCACGCGGCATCGCCGCGAACTGGCCCCGCGTTCCTCGAAGTGCCGTGGGACGTCCTGTTTGACGAAGTCGCCGCAGAAGGCGTCGACTGGAAAGCTGCAAGCCGTTCCAGGGCGCCTGTGTGGGCCCATCCCGACGGCGTCCGCCAGGCGGCGGAGATCCTCGTCACCGCGGAGCGACCCGTCGTCATCGCGGGGACCTCGCTTCGGTGGAGCACGGACGCGTCCGGGCTCCGGGCTCTCGCGGACGTGCTGCGAGCCCCCGTGTACCTGAACTCGCTGGCCCGGGGAGCGCTCCCGCCCGACCATCCCTACTTCCTCGGCCTTTCCCGGAGCAACGCGCTCGAGGATGCCGATGTGGTCCTCGACCTGGGAGCCCCGTTCGACTTCCGCCTCGGCTACGGTCAGGCGCCGGCCATCGCCGCGGACGCCCGCATCGTCATGGCCGACGTGGCCGGGGACACGATCGGCCACAACCGCGCCGTCGACGTGGGCCTCGTGGGCGACGTCGGGATTATCGCGCGGCAGCTCGCGGCGTCCCTGAAGGGCTTGCGGGTCCGCGAACCGACCCCGTGGCTGGAGAAGCTTCGGTCCGTCGAGTCGGCCAAGCGAGCGAGGCTCGACGAGGGAGCGGGCTCCGGCCGGCGACCGGTGCACGCGCTTCGTCTGGCACGGGAGATCGATCGGTTCGTCGGGGAGGACACGGTGATCGTGGGCGACGGAGGGAACGTCGTCGCGTCGGGTTCCAAGATCATCCGCGCACCGTGGCCGGGGAGCTGGCTCGACCCGGGGCGGTTCGGCTGTCTCGGGATGGGGTTGCCGTTCGCCCTCGCCGCGAAGCTTGCGAGGCCGGAGAAGCGCGTCCTCGCCTTCCTGGGGGACGGAGCGTTCGGCATCTCCGGGATGGAGATCGACACGCTGGTCCGCCACAAGGTGCCCGTGGTCGCCGTGATCGGGAACGACGGCGCGTGGGCTCAGATCCGCGGGCCCCAGATCGGCCTCTACGGCGAGGCGCGGGCAGTGGCCACGCGCCTCGGCGAGGCCACGCGCTACGACGAGGTGGCCAAGGCCCTCGGCGCGCACGGGGAGTTCGTGGACGATCCGGAGGGAGTCGGGCCCGCGATCGAGCGGGCGTTCGCGAGCGGTCGGCCGGCCGTGGTCAACGTGATTCTGGACCCGGCGTCCAACGCCGGGACGGGCTCCTACGTGATGTGAGCCGCGGGTTCGAGCTGCAATCACCCACGAAACGTGGGAGAGAAACGTTAAATCACCCGCCGCCCCACCCCTCCCTGCGGACAAGGACCATGGGCGACGGCGACATCATGAAGGCGAAGCTCTGCCTCGCGGGCGCGAGCTCCGTGGGGAAGACGAGCCTAATCCGCCGGTACGTCCTCAACGAGTTCGACGACCGCTACATCGCCACCGTGGGGACCAAGGTCTCCAAGAAGCAGGTGAGCGTCCCCCTGAAGGACGAGGAGCCCGTCATGGTCAACCTCATGGTGTGGGACATCATGGGCCAGATGGGCTTCCGCGAGCTCCTCCAGGAGCAGTACTTCCAGGGAGCCCAGGGGATTCTCGCGGTCGCGGACATGACACGGTCGGAGACCCTCGATGACCTGTATGTCTGGGTCGACCAGATCGACCGGATTGCGGGCGCCCTCCCCATCGTCCTCGCGGTCAACAAGATCGACCTCCCCGCGGAGACCCACATGCCCGAGTCCAACCTCCGCAAGTTCGCGCACGCCTTCGATTGCGACATCGTGCGGACGTCCGCGAAGTCCGGAGAGAACGTCGAGGAAGTCTTCTGGCGCCTCGCAGGACTCGTGATCCACCGGGCCCTCCAGCACTCCTGACGGCCGCGCGGTGTGCGGCGTACAATACGTTCGGTAGGCTTTTGACGCGGTCCCCGAGATGACGCGGGTCCATGACGGTGAGACTGCCCCGCGGATCCTATCTGGTCGTCGGCCTTGGGATGAACCTCCTCCTAGGAACCGCATACTCGTGGAGCGTCTTCCGCGCCGCCCTCGTCGCAGAGTTCGCGACCCGGGGGGCGGACGCGTTTACCGCGCTCCTGCCCTTCGCCGCGGCGATGGCCATGTTCTCCGTGGGCATGGTCTTCGCCGGACGCGCGGTCGATCGTCTGGGACCGCGGAAGGTCGCCCTGGCGGGCGTCCTCGTCTTTGCCTCGGGCTACATGCTCTGCTCGCTCTTCGACCGCTCACCCTGGCCGATGCCCACGCTCACCCTGCTCTACGGCGGCCTCGTGGGCCTGGGCACGGGCTTCGGCTACAACCCCACGATCACGACCGCGGTGCGTTGGTTCCCCGTGCGGAAGGGAGTCGCTTCCGGAATCGTCGTCATGGGCGTCGGCCTCTCACCTGTGGTCACCGCGCCGCTCGCGGGATACCTCATCGGTATCTACGGCGTGCCCACGACGTTCCTGCTCCTCGGCATCCTCTTCCTGGCGGTCCTCGTGCCGCTCGCCCTGCTCCTGCAGTTTCCACCCGCGGGGTGGGAGCCGCCCGCGGCGGTCGTCACGAAGCAGCGCCGCGCGTGGCGCCCCTTGACCGAGGTCGGTCCGCGCACCGTGCTCCGGTCCCGCGTCTTCTGGACCGCGTGGACGCTCTATGTCCTCGGCACGGCGGAGGGCTTCATGGTCATCGGAAACGCGTTCACTATCGCGAAGGAGGTCGGCTTCGCGACGGACGCGGTGGCGACGCTCGCCGTGATCGTCCTCGCCCTCTTCAACAGCGCCGGACGCCCTGTGTTCGGCCGGCTCGCGGACCAGTGGTCGCCCCGGGAGACCCTCCTCGTGATGTACACGGTGCTCCTGGGAGCCATGGCGCTCCTGTCCGTGTCCAGCGGACTCGAGCCGGTGTTCCTTGGCGTAGCCCTCACGGGCATCGTCTTCGGCGGATTCCTCGCCGTGATGCCAGCCCTGTCCACCCTGTACTTTGGCGAGCGCCATGCGGGCGCGAACTACGGCCTGCTGTTTACCGCATTCGGGGTGGGGAACCTCGTCGCGCTGTTTGCGGGGGGATGGATCCGCGAGACCACCGGAGCGTACCTCTCCGCCTTTTACGTCGGCCTTGCGCTGAGTGCGGTTGGGCTCGTCCTGAGCCTCGAAGTGCGCCCGCCACGAGCGGTCCCCGCGCCGGGATAGAGACAGTTCACCGGGCCTCCAAAATCCGAGAGATCGACGCGTAGAGGAACGACAGCTCCGGGAGGTTGCCCCCGCTGCAATACAGCGTGCCGCTCGTGTACGCCGTGAAAACGACTCGCTCGATGCGAACCCTCCAGAGCTCGTGGGGGTTCGAAATCTCTCTGTCTTCCACGGCCCCGCGCCGGATCAGAATCGCGCGCACGCCCCGCAACGCCTCGGGGGACGCGTGTTTCCAGCTGCGTCCTAGCACTGCGGGGATATCCGCGGACAGCGGTAAAAAGATGCGACGCCGTCCAGTCGGGAGAGACGCCCACGCATCGGTCCCGGAGCGCCGCTTTTCGGCGGGCCGAAAACCGGGGCGCAAAGCTATATTCACGGCGCGTGCTCGTCGTAACGTGGGTCGCTTCCGGATCCTGTTCGTCAGCGATCTCCATGGGTCCGAGGTCTGCTTCCGCAAGTTCCTGAACTCGACCGCGGTCTACCATCCCGACCTCCTAGTCTACGGCGGGGACATCATGGGGAAGATGCTCGTCCCCATCTTCCCGGACGAGGCGGGTGGATACCGCTGGTTCCCGCAAGACCGGACCGCGGTCCATATCACGGACGACGAGCTCCCTAAGGTCGAGCGGGAGATTGCGAACCAGGGACGGTATTCCGCGGTCATGACGCCCGAGGAGTGGCGGCGTCTCAACGAGCGTCCCGACGCGATCAACGAACTCTTCATGGACCTGGCCCACGACCGCGTGCGGGCGTGGCTCAAGCTCGTGAAGGAGCGCCTCACCCCGACCGGCATTCCGCTCGTGATGAACGTGGGGAACGACGACACGGACGACGTCCTCAGGCTCCTGAAGGCGGAGGGCCCAGAGAACCTCCTGATCCCGGAGGGCCAAGTCGTCCGCGCGGGCCCGTACGAGATCTACGGATGCGGGTACGCGAACATGACGCCGTGGCACTGCCCGCGCGACCTCGAGGAACCCGACCTCCAGAAGTTCCTCGACAAGACGGCACCGCAGATTGACAACCCGCGCCAGACCATCCTGGACATTCATGCTCCGCCGATGGACACGAGCCTCGACCTCGCGCCCGAACTCGACGAGAACTTCAAACCGAAGACCGTGCGCGGCGAGATGATCCTAGGTCACGTGGGGTCCACGTCCGTTCGCAACCTGATCGAGTCCCTGCACCCCCTGGTGGGCCTGCACGGCCACATCCACGAGGCGAAGGGACTCGACGACGTCGCGGGCACGCCCGTGTACAACCCCGGGAGCGCCTACTTCAGCGGGAGCCTGCAAGGGCTCCTGCTCGACCTGCGGGGATCCGAGATCGCGGGCCACCTCTTCGTCACGGGGTGAACGCATGGCCGACGTCCGCTTACCCGAGGCACAGTTCCTCGCGGAGGCGGAACGGCTCGTCGCGCAAGCCGCGCAACGCGGCATCCCGCTGCGGATGTGCGGGAGCGTCGGCCTGTACTACCACATCCGGGGGGACCCGCTCGCACGCGTCCTGTACCTCCGCCGGAGCGGCGGGCCGGACGGGGAACCGCGGTTCAAGGACCTCGACCTCGCGAGCCTAGAGAAAAAGTCCTCGGACATCTACAAGCTCTTCGTCCGCGAGCTCGGCTTCCGGGAGGACACGGAGACGAACAGCCTCTTCGGCATGTACCGCAACATCTACTACCACCCGAAGTTCGACATCGACGTGTTCTACGACACGCTCCGTTTCAGCCACGAGATCCCGATCAAGGGTCGGCTCCCGTCGGGCACTACCCTGACCCCCGAGGACCTGTTCCTCTCGAAGGCCCAGATCCACAAGGCGACATCCCGGGATTGGATCGACCTGGCCGCGTTCTCGTGCGCGTTTCCCCTGGAGAAACTCGATCGCACGTACCTGACCGAACTCCTGGGGGACGACTGGGGTCTCTGGTACGATGTGGACCAGAACCTCCGGCTCGCCAAGGAGATGCTGCCGCAGCTTCGGTTCAATGCGGACGGGGACCTGGCGACCGCTGCGATGCGCGCCGAGGAACGTCTGGCCCAGTACCGGGCCTTCCTGGCTTCCATGCCCAAGACGCGGCGGTGGGAGAAACGGCAGGCCAAGGGCACATCGATCCCTTGGTACGAAGAGGTCGACGAGGTCCGCTAACGCGTCCCCGGCTTGCGGTGCACCGCGACCGCGCACATGGCCTCGTACAGGAGGTTGGAGGCCGCGAGCGCGGTGACCTGGCCCGTGTGGTCGTACTGCGGCGCGACCTCGACGACATCGAAGCCGATCACGTTGAGCCGTTTGAGGCTCCGGACGAAGTGGATGAGCTCGCGGGACGTGAGCCCTCCGGATTCCGGAGTCCCGGTCCCAGGCGCGAAGGCGGGATCGAGGACGTCGATGTCCACGGAGACGTACGTCGGCGCGGAGCCAATCTCGCGGACCAGGTGGTCCATGATGGGGCCGTAGCCCTGGGAATCCACATCCTCGACCGTGAAGGTGCGGTCCACCACCGCGGCGTTGTTCGGGACGTCCTCGTGGTTGTACAGAGAGCTACGGATGCCGATCTGGAACACGTGGCCCTTGGAGATGAGGCCCTCCTCGTACGCGCGCTTGACCCACGTGCCGTGCGTGTACCGCTTGGTCCCCCAGTACGATTCCCAGGTGTCGAAGTGGGCGTCGAAGTGGATGAGGCTCGCGGCCTCCTTGGCCCCCGCCTTGTGCGAGCGCAGGATCGGCAACGTGATTGAGTGGTCCCCGCCCGCGATGAACGGGACCAGGCCGCGGGCGAACATGGGCGTGAGCGCGGCCTGGATGCGCTCGAACGTGTCCTCCGTGTAGCCGGGCACCGGATCCACGTCGCCCCAGTCCACGGTGTCCAAGACGCGGAACGGGTACACCTCCGCGAACATGTTGTACGGCCGCACGAGCCGCGACGCCGTGCGGATTGCGGAGGGCCCCTCCCGCGCGCCGCTACGGTAGCTCGTCGCGTCGTCCCACGGGATGCCCAGGAACACGCTCTTCGCGTGGGACAGGTCGCGGGTCAGGGGGAGCCGCCCGTACGTGGCCACCTGCGCGAAGCGCGGAGAGCCTGCGGCGTCGAGCGGCTCGGTCACGGTCTTCTTCCGTCCACGCCTAGTCCGGCGGCAGCTGCTTGAACGCCAGGGCCACGTCGACGCCGTGCTTCCGGAGGTTGTAGGCCCGCGCGAGCACGTACCAGACAGCACTGCCCACGACGATCAGCCCGATGGTCACGTAGCTCGTGGTCTGGTTCCCGAGGGTGAAGCCCGCCGCGTTTCCGAGATCGGGCAGCGTGGACACGAGGTATGCGGACACCGCGGTAGCCACAAACGAGACGGCGCCCGCAACAACGTAGCTGGCCCGCTTCTTCTGCATCCCGAGGCGGACGAGTGAGACCGAGGTCAGGCTCACCGTAATCATCGGGAGGAAGAAGAGCAGGTAGACGAGCGGGAAGTAGGTCTGCTGGTAGTAGTACGCGACCAAGGGAAGCAGGATCGCGCCGATGACCGACAGGATGATGATGCCCGCGTAGGGCGAGTGGGTCCTGCGGCTCACCGCGCTGAGAGCCTTCGGGAACAGCCGATCCAGGGAGAAGCTCAGGGCGTACCTCGAGAAGATGTAGAAGCCCAGGATGATCCAGAGGAGGTACCACGAGGTGGCGCCGAGAAACATGAGCGCCAAGAGAACGCTGTTGCCGCCCGCGGCGAACATCGGGAGCGACGTGAGCCCGGCCGCGAAGGGGAGGGGCGTGGGGCCACCGCCGAGGAAGGCCGTCGAGGTCCAGACGGCCCCGTTCAGGAAGTCCATGCCCACGACGTTCTCGAAGACCGCGACGATCGCCACGGCGAAGATCACCGAGAGGGCGTACGATGCGGTCATCCCGAGGCGGATGCTCCTCGAGGAGCGTTGGAACTCTCCCGCGATGTAGTTGGGTGCGGTCGTGAACATGTAGTAGAAGGCGAACACGAGCGGCACGAAGATCAGGGTCTCCGAGAGGCTCGAGGCGTACGGCATCGCGCTGGTCGCGCCGAAGCTGGCCGTGTCGCCGTAGTAGTTGCCCTTGTACCCCTGGCCCGCCATGAAGTTGTTCACCGCGTTCACGAATCCGCCGTGACCCATGGCCGCGAGCAACGCGAGCGAGATCAGGAGGCCGACCAGCTCGAGGATCAGAAGCGCGGAGAAGAGATTGAAGGCGAGTCGCGGCTTCATGACCACGTAGAGTGCCATCAACACGAAAGTCACAATCTCCCCGATGATCACGATGTACAGGTTGCTCGTGCTCCCGCTCCCGGGCGTGAGCGCGGCCCCGAGGCTCTGCAGGCCTGCGTTGTTCGTGAGCGCGCCCCACGAGCCCAAACCGGGGCCGACGATTAGGCTGGAGAACCAGAACGGGAGGATGGCGGCGTACACGATGACATTGACCATGCGGGAGAGCCCCGAGACGATGCCCAGGTAGGGGTGCAGGAGCCGGGACGGGTACACGTATTCACCGCCAGAGCGGGGCATCTCGATGGCCATGATCGCGTAGGTGACCACAACGGGCACCCCGACGAGGGCTCCGAGGATGGTGGCCCACATCAGGTTCACGCCGGGCGTGAACACGAGCAGGGTCAGGAACAGCGCGTAGGCCGGCCCCGGACCCAGCGAGATCAGGTTGATGGAGAATGATTCGAACGCTCCGAGTTCCTTGACGAGCCCACTCGTCTTCCGCGCGAAGACGGTCTTCTCTGCGGTCGGCGCTTCAGCTGCCATTGGATTCCCCCAATTACGAGCCGTTCCCCGGGACCTGGGACTCGTGTCCCTGGCCTCTGGTACCGTCCTCTACAGCGCGGGGCGCGCGCTCTCTTGTCCAAGATGCGGCGCGACCTCCCCCGCCCACGCCGCGGACACCGCGCCGGTCGGTATATCTCGATTTCGGGTGGCCTAATACCGGCCGACTCATTTCGTCGAGGGGTCGACGAGGGGCGCACCGCCCGTCGCTGGACGAAAGTTCATTCCGTGCGGTTCCCTTCTCTGCATGGATGCGAATCGAACTCGTGCAGTTCGCGCCGAAGTTCCCGGGACGCGAGGAGAACTGGGAGCGGATTCGCGAGTGGTCCCGGCGGAGCCCCGCGGACATCGTCGTCTTCCCAGAACTTTCGAGCTGCGGCTACATGTACGAGAAGCCGGAGGAGATCCGTCCGTACGTGGACGCGCCCTCCGCGCTGGGCGAGCTCGAGCGCATCAGTGCGGCGACCGGCAAGCTGATCGTCGGGGGATTCGCCGAGCAGGCCGCTGGAGCGAGATACAACTCGGCGTACGCGGTCGGTCCCCAAGGTACGTCCATCTACCGGAAGATCCACCTGTGGAACCGCGAGAAGCTCCTGTTCCGCGAGGGCGGCCGGCCTTGCATGGTCGAGTTCCAGGGCCGGCGGATCGGAATCGAAGTCTGCTACGACATCCAGTTCCCCGAGCTCTCCGCGTACCTGTCGCGACAGGGCGCCGAGCTCATCCTTGCGCCGACAGCCTGGGCGGTCGACGCCCACGGCCCGAGCCACGGGCTGCACCCGCACGCCTTCCTCGCGATGGCGACCGCCTACGCGTACGGGATTTTCGTCGCGGTGACGAACCGCACCGGACCGGAACGCGGCGCGGTGTTCCCGGGGCAGTCGTGTCTGGCCGACCCGTGGGGACAGATCACGATCCTGGGGGAGAGCGAGGAGCACCGGGTCTTTGAAATCCCGTTCGAGGAAGTCCCTCTCGCCAAGCGCCCGAACCCGCGCAACGACCTCCAAACCGATCCTCGGATGGTCATCGCCCCTCCGGGCGGGACGCATGGATCCCGCCAAAGACGGTCTGCCACCCAACGTCCGACTCGGCGATCGTCACGGACGAGAGCGAGACGTTGACCGCGGGCCCCCAGGCGCCACCGGCATCGCCTCTCCCAAAAGACTAAACCCTTCGGTCGCCTCTCCGCGCTGTTTCGATGCCGTTCGAATCGTCGAAGCGCAAGTTCAAACGCATCTTCCTCGCCGTCGACATCCATGGCTCTGAGATCACGTACCGCAAGTTCCTCGGGGCCGCGAAGTTCTACGATGTGGACGCGCTCATGATGGGGGGCGATCTCACCGCCAAGACGATCACGCCCATCGTGCAGCAGAAGGACGGCACGTATTCGACGCGCCTTTCGGGACAGCTCCGGGAGAACCTCACGGAGAAGGATCTTGGGGCCATTGAACGGGACATCGCGAACTCGGGGCCGTATCCGATACGCCTCACGCAGGAGGAGTACGACGCCTTCCGCGCGAGTCCGAAGAAGGTGGAGGACCTCTTCACCCAGCTCATGATCGACGAGATTCAACGCTGGACGGACATGGCGGAGAAGCATCTTGCGCCCCTGGACATCCCCATGTACTGGATTGGCGGGAACGACGACAAGGCCGAGGCCCTCGCCAAGGCGGTGTCGAAACCTCACGTGCACTACGTGGACGAGCAGGTCGTCCGGTTCGACGAGGACCACGAACTGCTTGGATTTGGATGGACGAACCCGTCCCCGTGGAAGACGCCCCGGGAGCTCGAGGAGGACGAGCTCGCACGGCGCCTGAGTCCGCTGCTCAACAAGGTCGAGGACCCCGCGCATGCAATCTACCTCATGCACGTGCCGCCGTACGAGACGGGGCTGGACATCGCGCCGAAGCTCGATGCGACGAAGGACCCCCCGACCCCTGTGACGCAAGGGGGACAACAGATTCTCATCCCGGTCGGCAGCACCTCGGTCCGCCAGGCGATCGAGGAGCACCAGCCGCTCTTGGGGCTCCATGGACACATCCACGAAACGAAGAACGCGACGAAGATCAAGAAGAGCGTCCTCGTGGACCCCGGCTCCGAGTACACCTCCGGGACGCTCCGGGGCGCGATCATCAACCTCGAGCGGGACCGGGTCCTGAGCTACCAGTTCACGTCAGGATAGGAGCCTCCGGGCTCGCGACCCGATGCTCGGAGGCTCGGCGACGCCTGTCGCCTAGATGGGCGGCACTTCCTTGTACGCGAGCTCCAGCTCAATCCCGATGGTCCTCAAGTACCACCGGCGGAGGAAGTAGTACCCCACCCAGAAGACGAAGACCAAGACGACGGCGACCAGGAACCAGTTGCCCAGGATGCCCTTGGACCAATCGATCCCGACGAGGAACGGATACGTCAGGAAGTAGTACAGCATCCAGGCGCTGAAGACCGCCGCGATGACCCCGCAGATCGTTATCACCGGAATGGGGCCGACCTTGTACTTCGAAATCGGGGCGGTCCGGTAGACCTCTTTGCGCGTCCACGGGAAGACCGCGCCGCCCACCGCCGTGCCGATGTACATCACGGTCGCGACGGCGGTCACCGCCAGGGTGTACACCGTGTAGTTCGGGACTAGGTTGTACACCGCGGAGAAGACGAAGCCTCCGAGGATCAGGAAGATGATGTGCGCGTTCACCGGGGTGTGTGTCCGCGGGCTCACCTTGCTCACGAACTTGGGCAGGACGCCGTCGATGGACATGGCCACGGCCACACGCGTCCAGCCAACAATCACGTTGAACACGATTTGAATCGCGTTCAGCAGAATCCCGAAGATCATCAGGACGAGGATAATCGGGTTGTCCGTCAGCATCATGGCCAGAGTGCTGAACCACGGGAGGATGAGCGTGTTGGCGTTCCCCGGGAACGCCAGCCCTGCGAGCCAGTTCTGGTCGACCGTTGCCAGCATCGCGTAGGCGAGGACTCCCATCATCACCATGCTCACGACGCCGCCGCCGAAGTTGATGAACATCTGGTTCCGGAGGCTCTGGGCGCCCTGGATCTCCCCCGCCTGCTCCTGGGCGTATCCGACCCACCCCAGGCTCGTGAGTGCCACGGGGACGACCAAGAGGGTGCTCGCGAAGGCGAGCGTGCTGGCGGGATTGAACCCTGCCGCTTGGGCACCCGGGATCACCTGGTTGTAGTAGTTACCCGCAGGCAGGCCGTTGATGAGGGCTGCCGCGTGGTTGTATCGATCCACGAACACGGAGTGCGGCGTCAGGAGGAACAGTGCGACCATGAGGAAGAAGCTCAGCAGGAAACCGTACCACATGACCCACTGGATCTGGACGAACCAGCGGAAGCTCTTGATCAGGACCAGCGCCGCGATCGTGGAGAAGACCCACGAGGTGATTGTGATGCCCCACGGAGTGATGTACCACGCTCCCCACGCGATGAGCGTGGTGTTGTTCATCGTCACGCCGAGTCCCGTGATCAACGGATACATACCGAGGATCGAGACGAGCCAGCCAGCGAGGGCTTGCCATTGGCAAAAGAACGTGATGATCATCATCGCAACCGTGGCGAAGCCGAACCACGGACGTAATGTACGGCTCTGGAACACATAGTCGCCGCCCGTCCGAGGCATCGCGGACGCGAGGCCCGCGTACACCACCGCCAGGAACGCCGTGAAGATCCCACAGATCACGATGCCCTCCCAGACGTTCGCGTCCGGGAAGAAGGGGATCGTTCCGATGTAGACCCACGGGAAAATGATCCCGATATTCAAGATGTTGTACGCGAAGGCCGAGTACGGAGACATCACCCGGACGAGCCCTGAGGCCCGGCGCGTGAAGACCTGTACCTGTCCCGTCGCGGGCTCACTGCGTCTCGCGAAGACGTCGACGTCGGATCCTGCCGTCTTTCCGCCTCCCCGAATTTCCCCGTGACAGGAACCGTCATGGCTCTTTTCAAGCTTTCGAATGGCCCACGACCGAGGTCGTCGAGACGACGCTCCTCTCCTTCCGATGGAGACAAGCTTATAGAAGCCGGCGCCGCTAGCCCCCCGCCGCGGCAGCACGCCGCCAGTGCGCTCCGTCACCGAGGCGAAACTGGGAGGAGAAGATCTCGCCGAACCCGAACATGGCCCACGAACCCACGTTCGTGGCCCTGAGCGACCAAGACTTCCTGAAGGCCGCGGAGGACATCGTCCGGGCGGCCCATGCGGAAGGGACGGCCCTCCGCATCCTAGGGTCGCTCGCAATCTACGCTCACTCCGCGCACATTCCCGATGCGATCTCCCTGTTCCACGCCCTCGGCCGCGTGAGCGCGGGCACGCCTCTCTTCACGGACCTCGACCTCATGGGGTACGCGAAGCAGGGCCGGTCGATCAGCTCGGTCTTCGAGAAGATGGGCTTCAAGCCCGACAGCATGGTCAACGGGTTCTTCGGCGATCGGCGGCTCATCTATTACGAAGGCGGCGGGAAGTTCCACGTGGACATCTTCCTGGACAAACTGGAGTTCAGCCACGACGTCGAGTTCGGACGGAAGCCGGGTGACGGCCGCCTGGAGCTCGACTTCCCGACGATCACGCTTTCCGACATCGTGCTCGAGAAACTGCAGATCCACAAGATTGCGCGCAAGGACCTTGTGGACCTGATGATCCTGTTCTTCGGACACGATGTGAAGCCCGCGGCAAACGGCGAGAAGGAGGCCGTCGACGCGGGATACATCTCGAGCCTCGTTGCCGACGACTGGGGATTCTGGTACGAGGCAACGCAAAACCTCGCGAAGACGCGGCAGCTCATGGGGACCTTCGTCGCGGAGGGACGGATGAAGCCGGATCAGGTCTCCCGCATCGAAGCCCGCATCGGAGCCCTGGAGGCGGCGCTCCACCGCGTGCCCAAGGGACGACACTGGGAGAAGCGGGCCAAGGCGGGGACCACGAAGCCCTGGTATCGCGAAGTGGAAGAGGTCGTGCGCTAGGCAAGTTCGCCGCAGCGCGGTCAAGGCGGCGGCCGTCGTATTTGGGATCCGGACCACCAGGAACCGTGGCGTGGGCTGAACGTGAGGTCCGAACGTACGGTCCTGCCCTCGGGCACCGCGAGATTGCGGACTTCCTCCTCCTCAGAACGCCCGAGGGTGCGCTCGCCCCGGCAGATACTTTGACGATCGGCTCTCCATGCCCGACCCGTCCATGCGGCGCTTCAGCGGGGAGAAGCCGCAGGGGGGAATTGAACCCCCGACCTGCGCCTGTTTGTCCCCGGATCCGTGCGGATTCGGCGATACCAAGGCGCCGCTATACCACTAAGCCACTGCGGCAGCGGACCGGCCTATCGGCGCGCGTTACTTAGGCCTATCGGTGAATCCCTGAGGAACCGAACGGATTCGCCGCGGTCACTACAACCGTTTCCTCACGTTGAAAGGTTGTCCCCGCGGTTCCGCAGGCCATGGACCTGGCTTCGATCATTCGCTCTCGGCGCAGCATCCGGGCGTTCCAAAAGGCGCCCGTCCCGGAGGCGCTCCTCCGCGAACTCGTGGATCTGGCCAACTGGGCGCCCTCCGCGGGGAACCTGCAGGCGCGGGACTTCATCGTCGTGAGGGACGAGAAGACGAAAGACGCTCTCGCTCAGGCGGCGGATCAGACCGAGCTCGCTCTGGCCGCGGCGGTCCTGGTCATCTGCACGAACGCAAAGCGAATCGCGAAGTACGGCCCGCGGGGGCGGGAACTCTTCTCCGTCCAGGATGCGGCGGCGGCCACCCAGACGTTCCTGCTCGCCGCGCACGAGCGAGGTCTCGGTGCCGTCTGGATGGGCTCCTTCAACGAGGACGAGGTGCGCCAAGTCCTGCACCTCCCGCGATACGCACGGCCCGTCACGTTGGTGGCGCTCGGGTGGCCCGCGGAGAACCCAGCGCCCCCGGAGCGACTCGCGCTCGACGAAGTCCTGCACTGGGAACACTGGTGAGCCGGACCTTCACGCGAAGGCACCGCAGAACCGCAAC
Source organism: Thermoplasmata archaeon (assembly GCA_035632695.1). Taxonomy (NCBI): domain Archaea; kingdom Methanobacteriati; phylum Thermoplasmatota; class Thermoplasmata; species Thermoplasmata archaeon. Next base: position 15,207 of record DASQGG010000109.1, on the reverse strand, counting down.
ACGGTCAGCGCCAACGTCCGGGCCATCGTCCGCAGGTCCGAGAGGCTCACGGATTCGTTGGGCCGATGGGCGTGCCGCACGTCTCCCGGGCCGAACAGGACCGCGGGCGTCTTCCCCACGTGGATCAGGAGACGCATGTCCGACCCGTACGTCATCCCTTCAAACGCCGCCGCGGATCCGCTCGCATCCGCGAGCGCACCAGCCACCGTCTGCGGGAGCGGGTGATCGATGGGGACCGAGGCGGGGTGGAACTGGCCGCCCCACCACTCCACCTTGACGGGGTGGTCTCGGAGCCATGCATCCGCGGACGCGGCACGACGGACCGCGACTTCGAGGGCCTTCCGCGCGGCCTCCGGATCCTCGCCCACCCTCACGCCCAGGCGGCCTTCCGCGACGAGGCTCTCCGGGACCGAGGACGACCAGTTCCCCGCCTCGATCCGTCCCAGGCTCAGGGCAAACGGGAGGCGGTAGCGGCGGTACAGGGGGTCTTGCACCTCCCGGTTCCTCTCCCGTTCCAGGTCCAGCAGCGCGGCATGAATCGGAAGGAACTTCTCGAAGGCGCTCACGCCCTCTTCGCGCACGCACGCGTGGGCGGAGAGCCCCGGGACCGTGATGCGGAACGTGAGGGCGCCCGCCTGGGAGGGAGCCACGCGGAGTTGCGTGGGCTCGACGACCACGGCGCCGTCCGCATGGTAGCCGCGGAGACACGCGGCCAAGGTTCCCACGCCACCGTCCTCCTCGCCGATCACGCTCTCGAGGATCACGGAACCGCGCAGGCGGGCACCCGCATCGTGGATCGCTTTGACGGCGAACAACGCGCAGGCAAGGCCTCCCTTCATGTCGACGGAACCGCGGCCGTGGACGCGTCCGTCATGGACCGCGCCCTCCCACGGAGGAAAACGCCAGTTCGCAGGATCGCCGGGAGGGACGACATCCACGTGGCCGTTGAGAATCAGGCTCTTGCCACCGCCCTCGCCGCGTAGGGTTCCCACGACGCCGCGGCCCTCCGTCCGTTCGACCTCCATGGCAAACATGGGATGCGACCGGAGCTGGGCGAGGTCGAGGTTCCAGTCGTCCACGTCCAGATCGATCTCCCGCATCGCCGCGGCCACCTCGTCCTGCGCGTCCCGCTCATGACCGCCGAGACTCGGGATCGCGATGAGCTCCCGAAGGAAGGAAACCAGCCGGTCCATGTCGATCGCATCGAGGACGCGTCGTTCCACTTCGTCCATGGTCGCCATCCTAGCGCCGGAGGATCGGCCGGGTAAGGCACGTAGGGCCACCCTCCGCCTTCAGGGAGATCTCGTTCCCGCGATACGTGCGCACCCGGCAGCCTGCCTTCTCGAGCCGCGCCTTCGTGACCGGGTTGCCCTCGAGCATGACGCACTCGCCCGGCGCGACGGCGAGGACGTTGCAGCCCATGGAATCGAACTCGTCGTCGGGGACGGTGACGAAGCGGAAGCCGCGGTGCACGAGGAGCCCGTGGAGCGGCGTGGGGAGGAGGGGCTCGTAGATGACCGCCAGGTTCGACCGAATCAGGCTGATCAGGGACATCAAGTGGAGGCAGGCGTCCGGCCCCTCACCGTACGGCAGGTCCGCGGACACGGCCTTCACGCCGATCGGCCCCAGCGCCTCCTCGAGTTGCCGCAGACCCTCCTCGTTGGTCCGGAACCCCTGACCCACGGCAAGCGTGCCGTGGTCCACCCACACCAGGTCGCCGCCCTCCGCGCGCGCGTCGTCGTGGAGCTCGTAGAAGATGGGCACGTCCAGCTCTTCGAATCTCCGGCCGATCGCGCTCTCCTCGCCTTCCCGGAGGCGCTTGCCCATCCGCAGGAGAACCGCACCGCGGTCCGTGACGATGGCGGGATCGTGGACGAAGATGGAGTCCGCGCGGCCGGGCTGCGCGGCATCGTGGTAGAGCACCTCGACGCCGGCGTCGCGCATGAGGCCGACGAACGCGTCGTGCTCGGCGCGGGCGATCCCGAGATCCGGCCGCCCCTTGTAGTGCCACGCACGGGGGTCCTCCACGGCGAACGCGGTGTCGGGCCGCCGCACCAGGACGCGGCGGAGCGGGTCCACCATGCTCTGGCAGCCGTAGGACGCGGCCATCGCCTCAGGTCTCCTTTCGATCGCGGCGGAGAATCCCTGCGGCGTATTCAATGCGACGTACGGGTGGGAACGGTCAAGTAATGCCGCCACCTTCGGTGCACCGGATGAAGACCGCCCTCTCCTCCTTCGACCTCAAAGCCCTCGTCGCGGAGTGGCAGGACCTCGTCGGCGCGTACGTCGACAAGGCGTACCAGAAGGAAGGCGAGGTCATCTTCCGGATCAACGTCCCCGGCCGCGAGAAGGTCGAGCTGTACTCCAAGTCGGGACAATGGCTCTGCCTTCACGAGGTCGAGGACAAGCCGGATTCGCCGCCCGCGTTCGCGCAGACGCTGCGGCGGCTGCTCGACAACGCGCGCATCACCGCCGTGGAGCAGCGCTGGTTCGACCGGATCGCGATCCTGACCGTGGACCGGGGCGGCGAGGCGCTCCGGATCATCTTCGAGCTGTTCGGGAAGGGCAACCTGATCGTCACGCGAGGCGACACCACCGTGGCCTGCCTGTACGCGCAGACGTACAAGGACCGCGTCGTGCGCCCGGACGAACCGTACGCGTTCCCGCCCGCAGGAGTCGACCCTTTGGAGCTCGACCGGAACGGGTTCGGAACGACGATCCGGGAGGCCAAGGGTCAGGTCGTCCGCGTCCTCGCGAGCCTCCTCAACCTCGGAGGCCAGTACGCCGAGGAGCTCTGCCTTCGCGCACGCGTGGACAAGGACACGAAGGTGCGGGATCTCGCGGACGCGCAGGTGGACGCGCTCTACACGGCCCTGAACAACATCGTGGTGGCCCTGGACCAGGAGCGCCGGCCCGCGGTGATCTCCAAGGACAAGAGGGCCATCGACGCGACGCCCGTCGAACTCCTGCAGTATGCGCAGGCGGACCGGGAGGAGTTCCCGACGTTCAACGCCGCCCTCTCCCGCTACCTGAATGTCGCGGAGCCCGAGGCGACTCCGCCCGACGAGGTCGCCGCGAAGTTCGAACGCCGAATCGCCCAGCAGGAGGAGACGCTCAAGGCCCTGCGGGACGAGATCATCCGGGACGAGGCGCAAGCGATCTTCCTGTACGGCCATTATCCGCTATTCGATGAGCTGCTGAAAGGGATTCGCGAGGGACGGGACCCGCCCGAGCACGGCCAGATCAAGGCCGTGGACCGGAAGGCGCACACGGTGACCGTGGCCATCGGAGACTTCGACGCGCTCGTCCTCGCCTACGACAAGGACGTCACCGCGAACGCGCAGGCCCTGTACGAGGCGCGGCGCGAGGCGCAGCTCAAGGCGCAGCGCGTCGAAGAGGCCATTGCGACGACGCGGCAGGAGCTCGCCGCCGCGCGCAAGAAGGCGGTCAAGGTCGCGAAGCGCCCGAAGGTCAAGGGCACGAGGGCCATGTGGTTCGACGCCTACCGGTGGACGATGTCCTCGGAGGGCTTCCTGATCCTCGGTGGCCGGGACGCGCGGACGAACGACCAGCTCGTGAAGAAGCACCTCAAGGAGGGCGACCGCTACGCCCACGCGGACCTCCACGGCGCGCCGTCCACCGTGGTCAAGGAAGGATCCAAGGCCGGGGAGGTCACGCTCCGAGAGGCGTGTGAGTTCGCGCTCGCGTACAGCAAGGCCTGGTCCGCGGGAACCGCGAGCGGCAGCGCGTACTGGGTGCTGCCCGAGCAGGTGTCCAAGCAGGCCGAGTCGGGCGAGTTCCTGCCCCGCGGCGCCTTCGTCATCCGCGGCAAGCGGAACTATGTCCACGATCTCCCCGTGCGCCTGGCCATCGGCGAGGTCGAGGTGGAGGGCCATCGGAAGATCATGGGCGGGCCCGTCTCCGCGGTCGTCTCCCGCTCCCCCAAGTACGTCGTCCTCGCACCGGGGAAGGAGGACCGCGAGCGTCTCGCGAAGCGACTTGCGGCGGTCTTCGAGGTGCCCATCGAGGAGATCGCCCGCATCCTCCCGGCGGGAGGCACTGACGTCGTCGAGAGCGTCGGCGTGACCCTGTAAGGGCGCGTTGTTGGACTCCGTGCCGCACTTCTGGTACGGGAGGCGGGCAAATGCTAATGCCGCTTTTCGGACATACCCCGGGGCGTAGGTTCAACGGGGTGAGAGGGTGCGCTCGGATTCTCTTGTCGTGACGCTGCCGGAGGACGACCGTCCCACGAAGTGGTACAACATCGTACCCGACCTGCCCGAGCCCCTGCCGCCGCCCAAGGACCCGGAGGAGGGGCCGTCGCGCGTCAAGCTCCTCCCGGAGCTGCTCCTGGGCGAATGCCTCCGCCAGGAGAACTCGACGCAGCGGTGGATCGACATCCCCGAGGAGATCCAGGAGCTGTACGCCCAGGCGGGCCGCCCGCGGCCGCTGTTCCGCGCGAAGCGCCTCGAACAGAAGCTCGGGACGCCCGCCCACCTGTACTACAAGGCGGAGTTCTACAGTCCGACGGGGAGCCACAAGGTGAACACGGCCCTGGCCCAGGCCTTCTACGCGAGGAAGGAGGGCTACGAGCGCCTGACCACGGAGACCGGTGCGGGGCAGTGGGGGACCGCGCTCGCATACGCCGCGAGCCTCGCGGGCTTGCAGACGACGATCTACTGGGTCCGCGCGGTTCACGACTGGAAGACGCAGCGGCGCGCGTTCATGAAGCTCTACGGCGCGGAGGTGTACGCGTCCCCGAGCCACCACACGAAGACGGGGCGCGAACTCCTCAAAGAGAACCCGAAGCACCCGGGTTCCCTAGGGATTGCGGTCTCCGAGGGCCTCGAGGACGCGCGCGGCGACGACAAGGCGATCTACTGCCTGGGCTCCGTCCTGAACCATGTCCTACTCCACCAGACGGTCATCGGGCTCGAGACGAAGGCCCAGTTCCAGCGCATCGGCGAATATCCGGACGTCATGATCTCGTGCCTCGGAGGCGGCTCGAACTTTGGCGGATTCACGCTTCCCTTCTTTGCGGACGCCATCAACGGCAAGGACATTCGGTTCATCGCGGCCCAGAGCCAGGCCGCACCGAACCTCCAGGGCGAGTATCGCTACGATTTCGCAGACCACGCGGAGATCACCCCGCTCCTGAAGATGTACACCCTGGGTCACCACGCGGAGATGCACCCGATCCGCGGGGACGGCCTGCGGTACCACGGGGCGGCGCCCATCCTCTCGTTCCTGCGGCACCTGGGGTACCTCGACACGGTGGCCTACCCGGCGGATGAGAAGTACGTGTTCGAGCGTGCCCGGACCTTCGTCCAGACGGAGGGGTTCCTTCCCGCGCCCGAGAGTGCCTACAGCGTCGCGTGCGCGATGGACGAGGCCGTGAAATGCAAGGAGAGCGGCGAGAAGAAGACCATCGCGTTCAACATCAGCGGCCACGGCTTCATGGACATGGAGGGATACGCGGAGGTCCTCGGCGTCTGAGGACGCCGGCGGTCCCTCCCTATCACCTTTGCGGAGGCATGCCGGAAGCCCTTTCGCTAACTTGATAAGGGACATCCGCGTGAAAAAGGACCCAAGGCAGTGGGGAGTGGACATCATGGGAGCGCGCATCCGCCTCTTCATCCTCTTCGCGACGCTGACGGCGGTCTTCGTCATCTTCGGCTGGGCGATCGGTTCCTACTTCTTCGCGGACCCCGTTTCGAGCGTGATCCTGTTCCTGATCATGGCCGCGGGCATCAACATCGTGAGCTACTTCCTCTCCGACCGGATGGTCCTCTGGTCGTACCGCGCGAAGATGATCACGGAGGCACAGGCTCCCGACCTGTTCCGGATCGTTCGAGAGGTCTCGCAGAAGGCGAACCTCCCCATGCCGCGGGTCGCCGTGGTCCCGACCCAGACACCGAACGCGTTCGCCACGGGCCGCAACCCGAACCGCGCCGTTGTCGCGGTCACCCAGGGCATCCTCGGGATCCTGACCGAGGACGAGCTGCGCGGCGTGATCGCCCACGAGATCTCCCACGTGAAGAACCGAGACATCCTGGTCATGGCGGTCGCCGCCACGATCGCGGGCGCGATCTCCTACCTGGCCCAGATCGCGATGTGGAACTCGCTCTTCGGGGGCGGGCGCAACCGGAATGCGTCCGAAGGCACGGCCATCATCGCCATCCTCGGGATGATCCTCGCCCCGATCGCCGCCCTCCTGGTCCAGCTCGCCATCTCTCGCAGCCGGGAGACCAAGGCGGACTACAGCGGCGCCAAGACGATCGGCGAGCCCCTCGCCCTCGCCTCCGCGCTCCAGAAGCTCGAGACCGCGAACCGCCGGCGGCCGTTCCAGTTCGGCAGCCCAGCGTCCCAGGGTCTGTTCATCGTGAACCCGTTCGCCGCGACGAGCCTCACGCGGCTGTTCCGGACCCACCCGCCCATCGAGGAGCGCATCCGGAAGCTGCAGGACCTGGCCCGCGGCGTGGACACCTACTGAGCCCGGTCAACCGAACTCGTGCCCGATGTGGCGGCCCGCGCGGGAGTCCAGGTCGCGGATCTTGTCGCGGACCTCGAGGTTGGGCTCCAAGACCTCCCACTCCTCGAGGTAGTTGCGGTCCTTGCACAGGACCGTCGAGCGGCCGTTCTTCACCGCGCGGATCTGGAGGTTCAGGTCCCCGCCGCCCTCGGGGCCCTCGTAGAGCGTGTAGAAGCCGAGGAAGTGGCCAACGATCTCCTCGAAGCCCTGCTGGGGATAGTAGAACCGGAACCGCACGCGGTCCCCGGGATACAGGTCCATCTGGTCGAGGAGCTTCTCGTCCAGGATCTTCGCGTTCTTGAGGATCTGGCGCTCCTCGGACACGTCGTCGCGGACTTCCGCCATGGTGGTCGCGGAGGCCACAGCGGCCCTCCGACTTAAACCCGATGGCGCTCAGAGAATCGGGAGGTACTTCTCGAGCTCGTAGTCCGTCACGTGGACGCGGTAGTCGTCCCACTCCTTCCGCTTGATGTAGAGCCAGTGGGGGAACACGTGGGAGCCGAGGGTCTCCCGCATGAGCTCGGACTTCTCGAATTCGTCCAGGGCCTCCTCGAGGCTTCCGGGGAGGGAGCCGATCCCGAGCTTCCGCCGCTCCGCGGCCGTCAAGGCGTAGATGTCCGTCTCCACGGGCTCGGGCGGGTCGAGCGTCTGGCCGACGCCCGCGAGGCCGGCGGCGATCATGACCGCGTACTGCAGGTAGGGGTTCCCCGCGGAGTCCGGGTTCCGGACCTCCATCCGGGTGCGCATGCCGCGGCCCTGGGGGATGCGGACCATGGCGGAGCGGTTCTTGTTCGCCCAAGAGATGTACACGGGCGCCTCGTAGCCGGGCACGAGGCGCTTGTAGCTGTTCACCCACGACGCGAGGACGGCGCAGTTCTCCCGCGCGTGGGCCAGGACGCCCGCGAGGTAATGGAGCATGAGCTCGGACATCTCCCACTTCGCGGTGGGCTCGAAGAAGGCGTTCTCGCCCTCCGGGGTGATGAGACTCTGGTGGACGTGCATGCCGGTGCCGTTCACGCCGAAGATGGGCTTGGGCATGAAGGTGGCATAGAGCCCGTGCTGGAGGGCGACCGTGCGGATCAGGTGCTTCAGGAAGAGCACGCGGTCGGCGGAGGTCATCGCGTCCGCGTAGCGCAGGTCGAGCTCGTGCTGGCCCGGGGCGACCTCGTGGTGGGTCGCCTCCACGTCGAAGCCCATCATGTTCCCGTAGAACGCGGCCTGCTTGCGGACCATCTCCCCCGCATCCACGGGCAGCTGCTCGAAGTACCGTCCGTTGTCGCTCGGGACGTTCGTGGGGTGGCCGTCCGGTCCGATCTTGAACAGGAAGAACTCGTACTCCGGCCCCGTGTGGGGGACGTAGCCCAGTTCCCGGGCGCGCTTGACCACCCGCTCTAGGATGTAGCGGGGGTCGCCCGCGAACCGGTTCCCCTTGGAGTCGTAGATGTTGCAGACGATTCCCGCGGTCCGCAGGTCGCCCGTGGTCCACGGGAACACCTGGAAGGTCTCCGGCACGGGATGGGCGCGCATATCGCTCTCCTCGATCGTCGCATAGCCCACGACCGAGGAGCCGTCGAACACGACGCCCTCCTCGAAGGCACGCTCGAGCTTGGACACGGGAATCGTGACCGTCTTCACGAACCCGACGAGGTCCATGAACATGATCTGGACGAACTGGACCTCCTCGCGCTTCGCGGTCTCCAGGACTTCCGTCTTCGGATCGTCGTCCGCCATCCCCACCCTCCCGGATTTCCGACGCGCGATGGATGGGCGGTCCATAAAGGTTCTCTTCGAGTCGTCCTTACTTCGTCGGGCGAGGGTGCACGATTCCGAACAGGGCGTACGCCGTGCCCCATCCGTAGAGGAGCACCATCGCGAGGAGGACCACCAAGCCGCCAATGCCCAAGATGTCCCCCGTCAAGGCGTTGCCTGCGAACGCGGCCGCGAACGAGAGGACCACGAGCGCGAGACCCGCGTTCGCAAGGACGAAATCCACGCGTGTCACGCGGCGGGAGACCTTCAGGCCCATGGACGTGAAGGGCGGCAAGACCTCGTGCGTCACCCCGAAGATCTCGAAGCCCGCAAAGCCGAAGAGGTTGATCCACCCGTGGACCGGCACCCATTCCAGGGTCGTGTTGGGTGCAATGCCGAACAGGCTCGCGAACGCCACCCCGAGGATGAGCCACAAGCCGGAGGTCGCCGTGAACATGGAGGCCGGGCGTCGGTGCTCGCTCCGGAGCCAGAGGCTCAGGATGGTGAGAGCGAACAGGATAGCGGCCACCGCCTCGAACACCGCGAATACGGCGAAGACGACCTCCACGGAGGGGTCGTCCAGGAACGGCATCGTCAGCGCGACGAGCGCGGGTCCCGGCAGCGCCATGGCCACGATGACCTTCGCGACCCGCAGATCCGGGACGGCGTCCGCAAACCGGGGGAAGAGGTGGAAGCCCACGCCAAAGACCATGAGGAGGATGAAGCCCAAGGTATACAGGTGGAAGAAGGAGAACCAGCGGTCCGCGGCGATCGGAACGAGCGGCGCGCCTGGGGGCGAGGCAAGGAGGAACCCCGTGGACGCCGCAATCAGGTAGACCACCGCAGCGCTCGTCATCGGAATCCCAAGTCGATCCATCGTGTGGAACCCAGGATGTTTGCCTTGGGGCCCCGCAGCGACCTTGGGGGATCGGACGGTCTTCAGAATCCAGACGAGGAACAAGAGCGTGCCGAGCAGCCAGAGACCCAGGCCCATTGACTCCAGGACCGGGCTGACCCACGGGCTGAGCACGATCAACGAGACGCCTGCGACGGACGCGGCGATTTGCACGAGCGCACCACGCCCGCTCCACATCTCCCGCCCCGAATACAGGGGGACAAACTGCTGGGCCATCCCCATGATCATGAGGCCGACGAACCCGAGGGCCGGGAGGTACAGCCCCCACTCCGCGCCCGACAGGGGGGCGACCAGGACGGCCTGGCCGGCCACCACGGCCCACGCTCGCGCGAGGGAGGAGGCGATCCAGAGGATGAGACAGCCGAGGCTCGCTACGATCGCGACTCGGATCGACGGGTAGCGCGTGCTGCCATCCCCAGGCCGAGACCCGGGCGGCCTACGGGGGCCCGCGGGCCCGGCCTCGCGGCTCGCATGAGGCGACGACCTATTTCAGCCTGTCCCGAACGGGTTCGCGCCGGACGTGCCTAGGCGTCCATGTACCGGTAGAACTCGTACGGCGAGGGTCGCAGCGAGGTCTGGAGGTGCTCGTCGAGCTTGAGCTCCTCGTACTTCTCGAGGAAGTCCTGGCTGAACACGGTCTTCAGGAACATGTAGTCCGTTTGGAGGTGTTCCACGGACTCCTTGAGGGAACCGGGGAGTTCGCGCACGCCGAGGGACTTGCGCTTCGACGCGCTCAGGTGGTAGAGGTCCTCGTCCACGGGGTTGCCGGGGTCAATCTTCCGCTTGATCCCGTCGAGGCCCGCGGATAGGCACGCAGCGAACGCGAGGTACGGGTTGCACGAGGGGTCCGGCGTCCGGTACTCCAGACGCTTCGCCGCCTCGATCCCGCTGTAGTACATGGGGATGCGGATGTTCGCGCTGCGGTTCCGCTTGGACCACGCGATGAACACAGGGGCCTCGTACCCGGGCACGAGCCGGCGGTACGAGTTCGTCGTCGGGTTGGTGAACGCGCAGAGGGATGGGGCGTGGTCCATCAGCCCGCCGATGTAGTAGCGGCACGTCTGGCTGATCTCCGCGTACGTGTCGTCCGGGTCGTACATCATGTTCTTGCCCTTGGTCCAGACGCTCTGGTGGACGTGCATTCCGCTCGCGTTGTCGCCGAAGATCGGTTTGGGCATGAACGTGGCCATCATGCCCATCCGGTGCGCGACCATCTTCATCACATAGCGATACGTGACGCAGTTGTCCGCCTGGGGCACGAGCTCCGTGTACCGCATGTCGATCTCGCACTGGCCCGCGGTCGCCACCTCGTGGTGGTGGGCGTCCAGCGTCATGCCGAAGTCGTCGATCAGGATGCGGCAGGCCTCGTTCCGGAAGTCCACGAGACTGTCCAGGGGCGGCGCCGGATAGTACCCTTCCTTGAACCGGATGGGGAAGTCCTTGCCGCCGTTCTCGTGCCACGGGGCCTCGCGGCTCAGGATCTCGTAGCCGGCGCCGGACCAAGGGTTCCGCGCGTGGTCCGGGGTCGGCGTGAGCCGGATGCCGTCAAACACGAAGAACTCAATCTCGGGGCCCCAGTAGGTCGTGTCGTACCCGGAGTCCTTCGCATACTGGACGGCCTTCTGCGCGATGAACCGGGAGTCGCGCGTGAAGCGCTCGTACGTGCCGCCCTCGTACACGTCGACGATCATCCGGGCGGTCCGGTGCTCCCCATCGTACCACGGAAGAATCGCGAACGTGGCTGGATCGGGCTTCATGACCATGTCCGACTCGTGGATTTCCTTGAAGCCCTTGATCGACGAGCCGTCCAGCTTCCCGATGCCGCGCTTGAAGTCCTCGGCGCCGATCGACGTCGACGGGATCGTGATGTGTTGGAGTCCGCCCACCAAGTCCACGAACTGCAGATCGATCCAGCGGATCTTCTCTGCCTGGATCCGTTTCAGCACGGTGTCTACGCTGGTTGTCTTCTTGGCCGCCATTCGCTTCCTCCCTTCGGAACCCCCGGAAGGGGTTTCGGCCGGACGAAAAGCTCCGTCCTGCCGGTCCGTTCAATAGAAGTGCTACATACTTAAATGGTTAGGTTGTAGTACCGGACATTTGAACGATATGAAACGGATACGTGAGACAATGTTGCGTTCTCAGGCGTACCGCAGGCCCGATGTCGAGCATTTGAACGGCACCGCTAACCTATTGCCCGGGGTGCCCTTCCCGGGGCGACGGCCATGACCCCCATGGTGAAGCTGGACGAGCTCGACCTGCGGATCCTCGCGCTCTTGAACCAGGATGCGCGGAAATCCTACCGGGACATTGCCAGGGAGGTCGATGCGAGCATCAGCACGGTCTCCAACCGAGTCCGGAAACTCGAGTCCGAGGGCGTGATCACGGGCTACGCGCCCCTGATCGACGAGTCCAAGATTGGGTTCGACGTCCTGGCGGTCGTCGGGGTCAAGATTCACAAGGGGAAACTCCTCGAGGACCAGCGACGCATTGCGAAGGACGACCGCGTGAGCCCCGTGTTCGACGTCACGGGAGAGTGGGACTCCATCCTCGTCGTCCGGCTCAAGAGCACGCGGGAGCTCGACGGGTTCATCAAACGGCTCGGATCCATGGAATACGTCGAGAACACGTACACCCAGGTGGTCCTCAATGTGGTGAAGGAGGAGCGGCGAGTTCTTCCCTAGGCTCCGGAATAAAGGGAGTTCCTACCAAACCTATATCATTTCAGAGCCCCCCATAGTTCCTCGGGAGTGGAGGGACATGGCGGGATACCTGAACTTCGACCCGAGCCGGAAGCTCGAGTTCGACTCCGCACGGCCGCTCGAGTTCGATTCGGGCCGCCCCCTGGACTTCCCGCCCTCGCGGGAGCTGGAGTTCCAGCCGAACCGCGACCTGGGATTCGGGCAGCGGGGCGTCGTGTTCCGGGGATACATCTGTCCCATCTGCGGTGCACTCGTTTCCCCCGATGCCACTAGTTGCAACGAGTGCGGCACGGTGTTCGAGGGCCCGCCCACATCGCCCCCGCCTGCCCCTCCCCGCGCGCCGCCGCGAGGTGGTGCGGCGCCCGCCTCGAGCCCGCCGGCATCCGCGCCCCGGAAGGCCGCGCCCGCGAAGCCGAGCGTGGCCTACTGCACGTTCTGCGGTGTCCAGCTCCACGCCGGCGATGCCTTCTGCTGGAACTGCGGTGCGCAGGCGAAGGGAGGGTCGGAGGTCGTCCGACTGCCCGCGAGGAAGCAGACGTCCGCCACCCGCGAGTGGCGGCGTTCCGAGGAGCGTTGAGAGCATGGCATGGCTGTTTGGTCTGAGCCCGTACACCTGGATCATGATCGCGTTCATCGTGCTGCTCTTCCTGGTCATGGCCCTGGGGGACATCGGTGGGATTGATTTCGACCACGACGTGGGGGTGGGTGGCGAGATCGGCGGCGGCATGAGCCCGCTGAGTCTGCCCATCATCTCGTCCTTCGGGGCCGCGTTCGGCGGGTTCGGGACGATCTTCGAGTACCTCGGCTACGGCATCGTCCTCACGCCGCTCCTGGCCGCCGCGTGCGCGGGGCTCGTAGGCGCCGGCATGTATGTCCTCATGGTCAACGTGTTCGTGAAGACCCAAGCGGAGACAAGGGTCGACCTCGAGACGCTGGTTGGGTTCAAGGGCCAGGTCTTGGTCCCGATCCGACCGGGTCAGCCGGGTCAGATCGTCGTGGTTACGGAGGCTCGCGGGCGGACGCTGCTGCAGGCCATCGCCGACCACGAAATCACGACGGACGAGCACGTGGTGGTGGACAGCGTCGTGGGGAACTCGGTGAAGGTACACAAGGTGTGACAGGAAGAGGTGGTTGTTGTGGCGGGCGAGGAGATTCTGAGCTTTGTCATCTTGGGCATCGTGATCGTGGTCTTTGCGGCTATCCTGCTCTATGCGAGCCGGTACAAGAAGGTCCCTCCGAACATGGCCATGGTCGTCTTCGGGAAGAAGCAGAAGGGACGGGGCGGCCGCGGATACCAGGTCCTATCGGGAGGCGCGAAGCTCATCGTGCCCATCGTCGAGTCCGTGGAGTGGCTGCGCCTCGACGTCCGCACCCTGGACCTCGTCGTATCGGACATCGTCACGGACGTCAAGCGCTCGGGGGCCAAGATCAACATCAAGGCCGTCGCCCAGGTCAAGATCTCCTCGGACGAGGCCACGCTGAACACGGCCGCGGAGAACCTGCTCGGGAAGACGGAGCAGCAGGTCGACGAGATCGCGCTGAAGACCCTTGAGGGCCACGTCCGTGGCGTGTGCGCCACGCTGACCGTCGAGGAGGTCAACTCGGACCGGGATGCGATCGCGTCCAAGATCCTCGGCATGGCCGGCAACGACCTGCGGAACATGGGCATCGAGATCCGGTCCTTCGTGATCAAGGAGATCGAGGATGCGCAGGGGTACCTGAACGCCCTCGGGGTGAAGAGGACGGAGGAGGTCAAGCGGGACGCCCGGGTCGGCAAGGCGAACGCGAACCGAGAGGCGACCATCGCCGAGGCCACCGCCGCCCAGGCGGCGGAACAGGCGAACGCCCAAGCCGAAGCGAACGTCGCCCAGTACCACCGGGATCGGGACGTGATCAAGCAGCAATCCGAGGCCACGGTCGAACTCGAGCGAGCGAACAAGGAGATCGCCTTCCAGCTCCAGACCGCCAAGCGGGACCAGGAGCTCATCGTCGAGCAGCGGAAGATCGACATCCGCGCGAAGGAACAGGAGGTCCTCGTCCAGGAGCAGGAGGTCAAGCGCCGCGAGCAGGAGCAGACCGCCGCGCAGGTGGTCCCCGCGAAGGCGGCCGCCGACGCCGTTGCCGCGACCGCGGACGGCGAGAAGCGCAAGCTCATCATCACCGCGGAAGGCGAGAAGGAACGCGCGATCCTCGTGGCCGAGGGCGAGCGGGAGCGCCTCGCCCGCACGGCGATGGGCGAGGCCGAGCGCATCCGTCAGGAAGGGACCGCGGAGGCGGACATCATCCGCCTCAAAGGCGAGGCCCAGGCCTACGCGATCAAGGCCACCGGGCTCGCCGAGGCCGCTGCGATGCAGGCCAAGGCGGAGGCTTGGGAGAAGTACGGCAAGGCCGCGGTCACCCAGCTCATCGTGGAGAAGCTGCCCGAGATCGTCCAGAACGCCGCGAAGTCGCTCGAGACGACCCAGAAGCTCATCATCATGGGCGAACGGGGACCGTCCCAGCTCGTCGGCAGCGTCGTGGACATCGCCGCGACGGCGCCGGCCCTGGTCAAGGCCCTCACCGGGATGGACCTCACGGAGCTGGCGGGGAAGCTGAAAGACGTCACGAAGTGAGGACGTGGACCCGCCCAAGGTCGAGTGGTCCCTTAACCGGGACCCCGACCTCCTTATTGAGATCTGGTCGACGGAGGCCTTGATCGAAGCCGTGCTCGAGGCCCTCCTCGAGGACCCCTCGGCGATGCAGCGCGCGATCGCGGTGCTGACCGGAGGACAGCGGACCGGGAGCGCCTAGAGCGTCATCACGACGACGTCTTTCACGGACCGCATGCCCTTGAAGGGCAGGATGAACCGGCCCTCGGGGTCCGTCTTGAAGTCCTTGCCGCCGACGTTTTCGGCGGGCATGACGAGGACGTCGGACAGCTTTCCGTTCTTCGTGTTCACGATGAAATTGTCGATCGTCCCGAGGATCTGGCCGTCGTTCGTCATGACGGTCTTCCCCCGGAGCTCGGTTGCGAACTTCTTCATCCCATCACCCGCATCGGCGAGGGCCCTCCGCGGCCCCGCCGCGTTGGGATCCCATCCCTTTGTCTGACAGACATCTGACGCGAGCTATATGAGCCTTGTGTCAACGGCCTACGGGATGGACGTCACCGCTCGACCTGCCATTCGCGGGGCGGCGGAGCGCGGACCATGGGCTGCCGCATGCTCTTCAGGAACGGCCAGACACCGCCAAGGATCCCGAACAGAACACCACCAAGGAGGAACCACCACCCGATGGCGGCACCCCAGGACGTCGCGCCCGAGGAGCCCCAG
>DASQGG010000108.1 GCA_035632695.1 Thermoplasmata archaeon | reverse complement strand
CGGGCCGCAACCGTGCAACGCATCCACGAGCAAGATTCACACATGCGGTCTGTGCGCGGCAATCTGGGAGGAGGATCTCTCCGCGCCGACCCCTGCTCCCGCGGCGGTTCGCCCCACAACTGCGGCCACTGCGGCTCCGGTTCCTCCCGCGCCCGCGAAGCCTGCGGTTACCGTGCCGACGACGGCGGCAGCTCCGAAGCCCCCCGTTCTCGCGGCGACGGCTCCGGCGACGTCCGCGCCACGCGCAGCCGCCGTCCCTCAGGCCACGCCGTCCGCGGCACCACCCGCCGCGGTAGGACCGAAGCCCGCCGCTCCCGCGTCCGCGCCTCCGACCCCGGCGCCTCAGGCCCCGACCTTCGTTGCGACAGGAACGCCCGCGGCTCCGCCGGGGTCTTCGCCCGCCGCCGCTGCGAAGGCCCTGAAGACCCTGAGCGACGTCGTTCAGGCGGCCAAGGTCAAGCGGTGCCCCAAGTGCGTCTCCGACGGGCTCGCGGCACCGCTCGACTACTTTGAGGTCAACGGGCGTGTGGTCCTGCAAGACTCTCAGACGTACCGCGGCCACCGCTGGTTCGCGGACACGGGCGAGCTCTACACGGCGCCTTCCGTGCCGGCCGCCGCGCCCGCGCCGAGCCCCGTGAGGCCCGCTTCGCCCGCCCCACCGTCAGCCTAACGTCCCGGATCCCCGGTACCCCGCCCGGCATGGCCTTCCCCGACGACGGCATCCGAGCGACCCTGGCCGAGGTGAAGCGGGAGATCTCCTGCCGGGTCTGCCACGGGGACATCAAGCGCTGCCGCCTCGCGATCTGCCCATACCTCGGGAACGTGCGGAGCTGGTTCACGGAACACCGCGACCTGCGGTCCACGGACCTGTTCGGCGCCTCGCCCCCGAGCGCGTTCGTGGGCTCCTGGGGCTACCCCCGGGTCCTCGTCGGGCCTCTCGTGCCGCCCCTGCGGGATCAGGACACCTCGATCCTGGACGCGTCGGAGACGTGGCTCGCGTACGAGCTGCCCGAGATTCTCCGCTTCCGCCTCTCCCTGGTCCGCGGCAAGGCGCCGCGGAGAGCCACTTCCGCGGCCCATCCGGACACAATCCTGTCCGTGGTCCAAGAGGGCGCCATGGCGTCCCGGCCCGTGGACACGGAGATGTGGCTCGAGAAGACGCCCGTCCTGGTGAGCCCGTTCTCCGCCCGCGCCCCGCCGAGCGGTCCGAGCGCGGACATTCGGAAGGTCGAGCTCGCCTCGAACCCCTCCGTGCCGCGCCGCGTGGACGATCTGGTCTCGGACACGGACGTGCGCGCGGGGGAAGCCGTTGCGGACCTCTACGACCATGGGGTGAGCCAGAGCCACATCACCCGGATCTTCTCCGTGGGGTTGCTCGGCGGCAAGGAGCGCCGCAAGCTCGTCCCCACGGAATGGTCGATTACCGCGGTGGACGACATCCTCGGGCGGCGGCTCCTGGACCAGGTCCGCGAGTTCCCCTGGATCTCCGAGTTCGAGGTCACGAGCGCGACCGGGCTCGCGAACACGGTGGCCATCCTCCTGTTCCCGCAGGCGTTCATGTTCGAGGGGCTCGAGGCGTGGAACCTGTCGTCGAGCCCGACGCCGATCCACGACCACGAGTTCGCGAAAGGGCGCACCCGGTATCCGGACCAGATCGGCGGGGCCTACCACGCGACGAAGAACCCCGTCTTGGAGCACCTCGCGGCTCGCCGACGACAGGCAGGTGCGATCGTCTTCATGGAGGTGTACGACGACTGGATCCCCCTGGGCGTGTTCCGGTACCGCGAACTCGCCCGCGCGGCGCTGGCGAGACCGCCGGCGCGCTTCCGGACGCTGGACGAGGCCGAGCTGGAGGTGGGAAGACGCCTCCGGTTGCCTCTGACGAACTGGTGGCGCGCCAGCGTCCTACGCGCATACCTTCACGGCCAGCGGCGGATCACGGCGTACGGGAAGACCGAGGAAGTCCCCTCGATGCCTAGGGCAAATCAACCTTAAACAAGGTTGATTCCGTCCGCATGACCGGGTCGGGGGTTGTGGCACCCAACGCCGCGGGCGGCCTCGAGTCGGTGCGTCGTCGCGTGCCGTGTTCCGGGCGGGCCCGTCGAGGTTTCGGCTTGCCGAAAAGTCGGACGCTCCTCCCGGAGGGGCCTGATGGCCATGAGCGCACCCGTGCCGAAGCCCGAATCCAACGCGTCCATGCTACACGCTGGCATTACTGTCGGTATATGCTGACTATGGCCAAGGTAAAGATAGACCGGTGCACGAAAGCTACATGCTCACGGAGGCGGAATGACGATGGACCCGATCCTGTCCTTTCTCACACAGCCCTGGATGGTCATCCTCATTGCCGTCGGCGTCTTTGTCCTTCGGGTGGTCTACTTGGCTAAGCGGTTGAAGTCGGCGGCGCGCGCCCCGATGCTCGCGGACACGCGGGCCCTCGAGGAGGCACAGCGCGCCCTGGACGCGCATCACGAGTCCCTTGACAAGGCCAAGCAGACCTTGACGGCCAACCTAGGCGGGGCGCGCGACACGCTACGCCACTACCGGCGCCCCCTGGACCACTCGATCGAGGGCCGCCGCCGCGACCTGGAGATGGGGATGAAGACCCGCGAGGCGAGCAAGAAGGAGTTCGACTCGCTGCGGGAGCAGAAGGCGTTCAAAGAGGCCCAACAGATGCTCCGACGGACCTCCGCCCACAAGCCCCACCGCGCCCCAAAGGATATCTAGCCCGCAACGGATGGCCTGTCCGTCCGGACGAGGGGAGCG
>DASQGG010000107.1 GCA_035632695.1 Thermoplasmata archaeon | reverse complement strand
TTGTTCAAGTACCGCGTCACGGGGAAGGATGCGTTCCGGCTCGTGAACCAGCTGATCACGCGGGACGCGTCCAAGTGCCGTCCGGGCCAGATCATGTACACCCCCTGGTGCGACGACTCGGGCCACACCGTGGACGATGGGACCGTGTGGAACCTGGGCAGCGGCGGTTGGGACCTGACTTCGGCCGAGTCCAATGTGGGTTGGCTCGAAGAGTGCGCGTACGGCATGGATGTGGACATCGTCGACGATTCGGAGCGTATCGCTGCACTCGCGATCCAGGGTCCGATGTCGCGTGCGATTCTCTCCTCGGTCGGGGACGGTGTCGTCGAGAAGCTGCGGTACTACCGCTTCGCGCAGACCCAGCTCGAAGGCATCCCGGTCACGGTGTCGCGCACGGGCTACACGGGGGACCTTGGCTACGAGGTGTGGACCCCGGAGCCATACGCCTTGCGGCTCTGGGACACCCTCATGGCCCACGGCAAGGGCTACGGGCTTACGCCTGCCGGGCTCGTGGCGCTGGACATGGCGCGCATCGAGGCGGGTCTCATCCTCGCAGAGGTCGACTACGTGCCCGCCCGAACGGCGATCATCGATAGCCAGCGGTACACACCGTATGAGCTGGGCTTGGACTGGGCCGTGGACCTCCGGAAGCCGTCGTTCACGGGTCGGACCGCACTCGTCGAGCAACACCGACGCGGCGTGCCACGGCGGATTGTCGGGATGGAGGTGGACTGGGGAACCATGGAGCGGTACTACGCGGAGCTTGGTCTTCCTCCGGAGCCGCCCCGCGTTCCCTGGCGAGCCAAGGTGCCCGTCTACGCAGGCTTGCGCCAGATCGGGCACGCGACGAGCGGGGTGTGGTCGCCCCTGTTGAAGAAGTACTTGGTGCTCGCGACCGTGGAAGCCTCCTACGCGCTACCCGGGAGCGCGGTCGAGATCGAGGTCTCCGTCGAGGACGAACGCAGGCGCGCCCCCGCGACGGCTGTGAAGAGGCCCTTCTTCGACCCTCCGCGGAAGAGGGCGTGAGAGGCTCGACCCGCCGGCAGGGAAACGGCTTTATTGGGCGGTCGGCTCCTCGGGGCGCGAACGCATGGCCTCGTATGACGCGATTGTGGTCGGCGCGGGTCACAACGGGCTCGTAGCAGGGGCGTACCTCGCAAAGGCGGGCCTGAAGACCCTCGTCTTGGAACGCCGCCGAATTGTCGGCGGCGCGTGCGTGACCGAGGAGATCCATCCGGGCTTCCGCGTCTCGAGCCTCTCCTACACATGCGGTCTGTTCCGGCCGGAAATCAAGGAGGAGCTCCAGCTCGCGAGGTTCGGGCTCGAGGAGCATGTCCACGACCCGGCGATGTTCCTCCCGTTTCCCGATCGACGCCACATTCTGTGGCGTCCCGACCCGGCATGGAACCGCCGGGAGGTCGCGAAGTTCTCCGAGGCAGACGCGAACGCCCTGCCCCGGTACGATGCGTTCTGGGAAGAATTCGCGGAGCTCGTGGAGCCCACGATGCTCGCCCCGCCCGTGAGCCTCGCGGACCTTGCGCAGCTCGTGACCACGCCGGAGGCCGAGGACTTCATCCGCAAGACGCTCCTCATGTCCGTCCAGGACCTCCTCGACGACTTCTTCGAATCGGAGCAGGTCAAGGTGTCCCTGGGGACGAGCGCGGTCTCGGGGACGCTCGCGGGTCCGCGCACGCCGGGCACCGCCTTCGTGCTCGGCCACCACAGCATCGGCATCATCAACGGGCAGAAGGGTGTGTGGGGTTGGGCCAAAGGCGGGATGGGCGGCATCACCCAGTCGCTAGCGAACGCGACGCGGCACTTCGGCGCAGAGATCCGCACGAACGCGGGCGTGTCCTCGGTCCTGATCCGGGATGGGCGCGCCGGGGGCGTCGAACTCGAGGACGGGCGGAAGCTCGAGTCTCAGGTCGTGCTCAGCAACCTGGACCCCAGGCGCACGTTCCTCGGGATCGTCGGGAAGGACCGCTTGCCGCCCGACTTCGTCCATGCGATCCAGCGATACCGCATGGAGCCATCTTCGTTCAAGTTGAATCTGGCATTGAGGGACTTGCCGGATTTCTCCGCGGTCCCGGGCACGAACCTCCAGCTCCACCACAAGGGGATCATCGACATCGCCCCGGACCTCGACTACCTGGAGCGGGCGTACGAGGACGCGGTGCACGGTCGCTGGTCCAGGGACCCGTACATTGAGCTCGTCCTCCAGTCGACCGTGGATCCGACGGTCGCGCCCAAGGGGATGCACACTCTTACCGCGTCGTGCAAGTTCGCCCCCTACGAACTCGCGGGCGGGAGCTGGGACACGGAGGGCGAGAGGTTCGCGGAAGCGATTCTTGATTGCCTCGAGGCGTATGCGCCGAACCTTCGCAAGATCGTCCTGGCCAAGACATGGATCACACCGCTGGACATGGAGCGAGAATACGGCCTGACCCGCGGGGACGTGTTCCACGGTGCGATCTTCCCCTATCAGATGTTCTCCTTCCGACCCGTGCCCGGGTGGTCGCGCTACCGCACTCCGATTGCAGGCCTGTACCTCTGCGGTGCGGGCGCCCATCCCGGAGGTGGCGTCCTCGGGGCGCCCGGGCACAACGCCGCGATGGCCGTCCTCGAGGACTGGCCCCACGTCAAGCGCGGCCCATGATCACGTTTCCCGAACCTGGGCGCTGTAGGCGTTCGCGAACCCCGCGTCCCCGCCCTCGATGAAGTTCTTCAGGCAGACGAGGAGATCGGACCAACCACCGCGGTGATGCGGGATCTCCGCAGACCCACCCGGGCCGTATCCCGTACTCACGAGGTAGACCGCGGTGCCGCTCGCCTTCGCCTCCAGGTCGAACGCGATGCGCAGGTTTCCCTGGGGCTGCGGCCATCGGAGGACGAGACGTCGGTTCGGGCTGATCTCCAGCACCCGGTCAGGACCGCCCTCCCAGCCCATGGAGAACGCCCCCCCGGTCCGAGGTTCGATTCGCGCCTTGCCCGTGGGCACGCCACCCGTGGACCAATGGTCCAGCTGCGCAGCGTTCGTCAGGGCATCGAAGACCCGCACGGGCGTCGCCTCGACGAGGTTGGACAACCGCAATTCCGCGGTCGAGGGCGGTGTGTGGTCCGGCCGCACGCTGTCGCTGCGTCCTTCCGCGATGGATTTCAGGTTGCCGAGGCACATCCTCCAGGCATCCTGAATCGTCCCGCCCGCGGCGTCTTTGAGCGGAACGCCGGAGTGGCGCGCATGGAGCAGGCTGGCCTCCGGCCCCGCATCCTCGAGTTCGTAGGCCACCCGCGTGGTGGCGTCCCGGATCGGCCAGGTGAACGCGAATCTCCGCAAGGTCTCGCCCTCGTCGATCGTGGTCTCCCAGCCGCGCGACTCCGGGAGGACAATGCACGTCTCCCCGCCAAACCGGAACGTCCCGCCGACCTTGGGCTCGATGCGGCACCATCCGCAGAACCAGCGCGCGAGGTGCTCAATCCGCAGGAGCTTCTCGAAGACCGTGGCTCGTGGCGCGTGGACTCGGAGGAGGAACTCGTAGTCGTAGGCCATGCCCGACAGCCCGCGGAAGGGCTCGCTCCCCTTCAACTTGCTCGGTAATTACCCATCGACGCGAACCTATTTGCCCGCTCAGAACGTCTCCCGCCCTTCCAACGCGCCCTGCCGCGAGCAGGAGGCGAGACGATGGGATACCGGTATTCGGTGATCGGCTCGGGTCGCCAGGGCACGGCCGCGGCCTACGACTTCGCGAGGTTCGGCGACGCGGACGACATCGTGATGGCGGACATGGACCTGGCCCGGGCGAAACGTTCCGCGGCCCGCGTGAACAAGCTCGCCGACCGGGCCGTGGCCCGACCGCTCAAGGCCGACGTCACGAAACCCGTGACCGTTCTCAAGGCCATTCGGGGCGCCGACGTCATTCTCAGCGGCGTCCCGTATTTCTTCAATCTCGGCCTCGCGAAGCTCGCCCTCCGGGCCAAGGTCTCCATGGTCGACTTAGGCGGGAACACGGACCTCGTGCGCGAGCAGCTCGCACTCAACGCCCATGCGCGGAAGGCGGGCGTCGGGATGGTACCCGACTGCGGCATGGGTCCGGGCCTGAACATCACGATGGGCGTCTATGCGACGGAACTCCTGGACGTCCCCGAACACGTGTACATCTACGACGGCGGACTCCCGCAGCATCCGCGGCCCCCGTGGAACTACGAGCTCACCTTCAACGTGGAGGGGCTGACCAACGAGTACTACGGCGACGCCACGTTCATCCGCGACGGCCGCGTCGCGCGCGTCCCCCTCTTCTCCGAGTTCGAGCTCGTGGACTTCCCGCCCCTGGGCCGGCTCGAGGCGATCGTCACACCCGGCGGGCTGTCCACGGCACCTTGGTCCTTCCAGGGGAAGCTGAAGACCTTCCAGAACAAGACCCTCCGCTACCCGGGCCATTGGGCCCAGATGCAGGCGTTCCGGGACCTGGGCCTCTTCGAGTTGGACCCCGTCGAGGTGGACGGCCGTCCCGTGGTTCCGCGGCACGTGTTCCACGCCCTCTTCGAGCCTAAGGTCACGCCGAGTGAGATTCGGGACGTGTGCGTGGAGCGGGTCCGCGCCCTCGGCATGAAGGACGATCACACGGCCGAGGCGGTCGTCGAGCTCGTGGACTACTACGACGAGGCCACCGGGTTCACCTCCATGGAGCGGCTCACCGGATGGCACGCGGCGATTGCCGCCGAGATGCTGGCCCGCGGGGTGATCCCTCCGGGGACGCATTCCGTGGAACTCGGCGTCCCTGCGAAGTCGTTCGTCGAGGAAGCACGGAAGCGCGGGCTCCACATCACCGAGCGCGTGCACTCGGTCTGAGTGCGCGGTCGGCGCGCACGTTCAAGTACGCCGCGACCATCGAGGGCGGCACGACGAGGGCCACGAAGGGCCGGAAGGTCACCGTCCACTACCGCGGGACGCTCGACGACGGCGAGGAGTTCGATTCCAGCGAGGATCGGGAGCCCCTCGAGTTCGTGATCGGGGACGGGGACATGATCCTCGGGTTCGAGAAGGCGGTCGTGGGCATGGAGCCCGGGGAGACCAAGACCGTCACCCTGGAGGCGGAGGAGGCGTACGGTGCCTACGAGGACGAGCTCGTCATCGAGGGACCGCGGAACGTGTTCCCGGAAGGGGAACTCAAGCTGGGCGCGAGCTTCACGGTCCACCTGCGGGGCGGCGAGGAGGCCGTCGGGCGCGTCGTCCGCATCGGGCCGGACACGGTGGCGCTGGACTTCAACCACCCGCTCGCCGGGAAGCGGCTCACGTTCCGCCTGCGCCTCGTTTCCGTGACGTAGCGCCCTTTCGGCGCGGCCGCGGCTTCGAGTACATGTCCGATTTCCCCGTCATCCGAAGGATGTAGGCCTTGTCGAGGTCGTAGACGAGCGGTTCCTGGTCGCTGAACCGGCCCCGCTCCCAGGCGCGCGAGCGGACGCCGAGCTGGGTGCGCTCGCACACGGCCCAGTCCTGCCGGTTGATCTCGTCCCACATGTCGACCGCGTCGCTCGGGTCGAAGTCCGGCTCGGCCATCGTCCCGGCATCGAAATACCACTCGCACTCGATCTTCGAGCGTGTCGGGGTCTGGGGCCAGTCCCGGTGGATCATCAGGTAGTCCGGGTGCATGCTGAAGAACATGTTCGGGAAGACGACCCAATAGTAGATCCGCCTGCGGTCCTCGGCGGTCGTCCCCTTGAGAGGCGGTCGCTTCGTGTACCCGGAGACGGTCATCGAGGTGTAGTCGCCGGCGAAGGTCTGGAAGCCGCCGTTCACGTTGGCCATCGTGCCGCCCTTCCCCCGGGCCATCCAGGCGTCGTTCTCTCCCGTGAAATACGGCGTCACCCGGTTCAGCCCAGGATGGATTGGAGCGCAGTGGTAGCACTCCGAGTAGTTCTCTGCGAGGATCTTCCAGTTCGCGTTCACCTCGTAGACGTGTCGGGCGCCGAGCTGGAGGGCGCCGACGTCCCAATGGTCCGTGAGCTTCAGGAGGGGCGCGAGTTCCTCCCGCAGCGGGCGCGCGGCTGGGTCCAGGTTCGCCCAGATGAACCCGCCCCAGGTGTCCGTCCGCACGGGGTAGAGGCCAAAGTCCTCCTTGTCGAACTCCTCGAGAGCGTCCGTGTGGGGCGCGCCAACGAGCCTACCCTCCGTCGAGTAGGACCAGGCATGGTAGGGGCAGACGATGGAGCGGAGCTTCTCCCCCCGCTCATCCGTGACGATCCGCGTGCCACGGTGGCGGCACACGTTGTAGAACCCGCGCACCGTGTCGTCGTTCCCGCGGATGAACAGGAGGCTCTCCGTGCCGATGTCGTGCGTGAAGAAGTCCCCCGGATGCGGGACCTGGGAGACGTGCCCGACGTTGAGCCAATGGCGGAAGAAGAGCTTCTCCAACTCCTGCCGGAACACCCCCTCGTCGTAATACACCACGCCCGGCAGGGTCCTCGCGGAGAGATGCTCATCCCCCGGTCGTGCACGCGGGTTGCCACTCAGCTGAACTCGCGCCATAGGACTCCTCCGTGACAGGGCGGCCCGGAAATTAAGAGCTTTCGGTGGACCGAAACCATTCACGCAGCCAAGGGAAACCGCGCTGGGTTGGCGTTTTGCCAAGTCCCGATGTCGGCGGGAGGACTACGTTCCTCGCCTGCGCGGCCGCCGTCGACCTTTTCGT
>DASQGG010000106.1 GCA_035632695.1 Thermoplasmata archaeon | reverse complement strand
CTCGGGGTACGTGTGGAGTAACAATCAGGTCCCCTACCCGCCCGGCTACGCGTACGGATCGAGCCTGGGCTCCCTCTTCGATCCCGGGTACCGCGCCCGCCGGATCCACGAGCTCCTCTCCACGACGACGGCCGTGACGCTGGCGGACATGCAGGCGTTCCAGCTCGACGTGCTGGACACCGCGGCGCAGTCCCTGGTCCCCTACGTCCTCGCCGCGGTCCACCCCTCAGACGGCGTGGATGCCCAGGCGTACCAGGCCCTCCACGGATGGGATTACAACATGACCGTGAACTCCACCGCGGCGAGCATCTGGTACACGTTCATGACCTACTACCTGCAGGATACGTACGGGGACGAGTACCACGCGGCCGGCGCGGACAACCTCACGCTCCCGCAGTTCAACACCCTGGAGAACCTCACGGTCAACGACCCGACGTCCCACTGGTTCGACAACGTGTCGGGTGGGGCCGTCGTCGTCCAGGGGAGAGACCAGGTGATCCGCCAGGCGTTCAACGACACGGTCAGGCACCTCATGGCCGCCATGGGACCCATGGTGGCGAACTGGGAATGGGGCACGATCCACTTCCGGGAGTTCGACCACCTGAGCGGGCTCTCCGCGCTCCAGCGAGGGCCGTATCCCGCAGGCGGCGACGGCTTCACCCTGAACGTGGCGGGCGGTCTCATCTCCAAGGGGGGCCCGTCGTGGCGCCAGATCATCGACTTCAACAACTTGAACGACTCCCTCGCGATCTACCCGGGAGGCCAGTCGGGGAACCCGCTCAGCGTGCACTACGATGACTTCCTCGTGGGTTCCTATCTGAGCGGCAGATACCTCGCGTTCCGGGACGAGCCAACTGTGGACTCCATCCCCGCGGCTTCCGTGGAATCGACGATCACGCTCGTCCCGGGCTGAGACCATGCGCCGCATCCCGTTCCCCGACCTGCACGTGCGGATCGTGTTCCTCGCAGGTTTCCTCCTCGCGGCGCTCCTCCTGCTCACGGGCACCTGGCAGCTGGCCTACCTCGCGGGCTTCCTCGCGGGCATGCTCTCCCCGCGTCTCCGCCGCGCGGTCCTGCTGGGAGCCCTAGGCGTCTCCACGGCATGGGCCGCGTACCTCGTCTACGTGTTCGTCATGGGGCAGGGGCTCCAGCTCGCCGACCTCGTGGGTCGGATCTTCGGCCTCGGAGGAGGGGCTTGGTGGCTCCTGACCGTCCTGACGCTCGTCCTCGCGATCGTGCTCGGCGCGGTCGGTGCCATGACGGGATACGCCGCGGCCCGACTCTTCCTCTGGGAGACGCCGTCGGCCATTCCCGAGGCCCCGAAGGGTTGAAGTCGCTCCTCCGCATTCGAGCGCGCCATGGCCGTGGACGAACGCGTGGATGAGCTTCGCCGTCGCCGGGACGCATCCAAGGAGGGCGGCGGGGAGGAGCGGATCGAGCAGCAGCACGCCAAGGGCAAGCTCACCGCCCGGGAACGCATCGACGCGCTCATGGACGCGGGGACCTTCGTCGAGACGGACGCGTTCGTGGAGCATCGAGCCACGGACTTCGGGATGGACAAGCGTCGCATCCTCGGCGACGGCGTGGTCACGGGCTACGGCTCCATCGACGGCCGCACGGTCTTCGTGTTCTCCCAGGACTTCACCGTGTTCGGCGGCAGCCTCGGGGAGATGCACGCGAACAAGATCGTGAAGATCATGGACACCGCGATGAAGGTCGGTGCTCCCGTCGTGGGGCTCAACGACAGCGGCGGAGCGCGCATCCAGGAGGGCGTGATCAGCCTCGGCGGCTATGCGGAGATCTTCTTCCGCAACGTGCTCGCCTCCGGGGTGGTGCCCCAGATCAGTGCGATCCTAGGCCCGTGCGCCGGCGGTGCCGTGTACAGCCCCGCAATGACGGACTTCACGATCATGGCCAAAGGCAGCTCGTACATGTTCATCACAGGCCCTGAGGTGATCAAGACGGTCACGGGCGAAGACGTGACCTTCGAGCAGCTCGGCGGAGCGATGACCCACAACGAGAAGTCGGGCGTCGCCCACTTCGCGGCGGAGGACGAGCGGTCCGCCCTCCGCATGGTGCGCAGACTCCTGAGCTACATCCCGTCGAACAACCTCGAAGACCCCCCGGCCCTCGCGACGGACGACTCCGTCGACCGCAAGGATGCCGAGCTGGGGAGCGTGGTGCCGCGGGAGCCTGACAAGCCCTACGACATGCGGGACGTGATCACGCGAGTCGTGGACCGCGACTCCTGGTTCGAGGTCCAGGAGCACTGGGCGCAGAACATCGTGGTGGGCTTCGCCCGGATTGCCGGACACCCGGTGGGCGTGGTGGGCAACCAGCCGAAGGTCCTCGCGGGCACGCTCGACATCAACTCCTCGACGAAAGGCGCGCGGTTCGTGCGGTTCTGCGATTGCTTCAACGTCCCCCTCCTGACGTTCGTCGACGTCCCCGGCTTCCTGCCCGGCACCGCGCAAGAGTACGGCGGAATCATCCGGAACGGCGCCAAACTCCTATTCGCCTTCAGCGAGGCCACGGTCCCCAAGGTCACGGTGATCACGCGCAAGGCCTACGGCGGCGCCTACGACGTCATGTGCTCGAAGCACATCCGGGGAGACATGAACTTCGCCTGGCCCTCCGCGGAGCTCGCGGTCATGGGTCCCGACGGGGCCGTCCAGATCATCTTCCGCAAGGAGATCGACGCCGCAAAGGATCCGCAGGCGCGTGAGGCCGAGCTCGTCCGGGAGTACCGCCAGAAGTTCGCGAACCCCTACATTGCCGCCCAGATGGGCTATCTCGATGACATCATTGAACCGCCGGAGACGCGGCCACGGGTCGCCAACGCGTTCGCCATGCTGAAGAGCAAACGGGAGACGCGGCCCCCCAAGAAGCATGGAAACATCCCCCTCTAGGCGGTCCCCTATGATCCGTCGCCTCCTGATCGCGAACCGCGGGGAGATCGCCATCCGCGTGGCGCGGAGCGCGAGGGAGATGGGGATCGCCTGCATCGGCGTGTTCTCGGAAGCCGATCGGGACGCGCTGCACCGGCGTGCCATGGACACGTCCGTCGAGCTCGGAGGCCCGCTCCCGGCGGAGAGCTACCTGAACATGGACCGCGTCCTGCGCGCCGCAAAGGCGACGCGGGCGGACGCGATCCATCCCGGCTACGGATTCCTGTCCGAGAACGCGACCTTCGCGCGACGTTGCGAGGAGGACGGCTTCATCTTCGTGGGTCCCGGGGCCAAGGCCATGGCCCTGTCGGGCGACAAGATCGCGTCGCGTAAGGCCATGGCGGCCGCAGGTGTTCCCGTGACCCCTGGGATTGACCGCGTGCTCCGCTCGCCCGAGGAGGCGGCGGAGGTCGCGGAGCGGGTGGGCTACCCGGTCATGTTCAAGGCGACCGCGGGCGGCGGGGGCATCGGCATGTCCCGCGTCGACCGACCGCGAGACTTGCCTCGGGCGTTCGAGTCCGCGCAGTCGGTGGCTCGCGCAAACTTCGGGAATCCCGATCTCTTCCTCGAGAAGTACATCGAGCACGCGCGCCATGTCGAGGTCCAGGTTCTCGTGGGCCGGCGCGGCCGGGGGTTGCACTTCGGGGAGCGGGAGTGCAGCGTGCAGCGCCGTCACCAGAAGCTCGTCGAGGAGTCGCCCGCGACCTGCCTCACCCCCAGCCAGCGGCGGCGATTGTGCGAGACCGCGGTCCGCGGATTCGTGCGGATCGGCTACCGGAACGCGGGCACGGCGGAGTTCCTCTACCGAGACGGCAAGATCACGTTCAACGAGATCAACGCCCGCCTCCAGGTCGAGCATCCGGTGACGGAGATGGTCACCCTGGTCGACCTGGTCCGGCAACAGATCCTCGTGGCCTCCGGAGAGGAGCCCGAGGTCTCCCAGGGCGAGATCCAGTCCCACGGCCACGCGATGGAGTGCCGGGTGAACGCGGAGGACCCCCTGCGCAACTTCCTCCCGTCGCCGGGCCGGATCGTCGGGTACCGCGAGCCCGCGGGGCACGCGACCCGGGTGGACAGCGGCGTCACGGTGGGCTCCGTCGTGCCCCCGGTCTACGACTCCCTCATGGCCAAGCTCATCGTGCGCGGACGCACCCGGGACGAGGTCGTCGAGCGGATGTCTCGCGCCCTCGCGGACTATGAGATTCGCGGCCTGCAGACCAACCTGCCCTTCCACCAGGCCCTCTTCCGCGAGCCCTCCTTCCTCAAGGGCGACCTCTGGACCACGATGATCGCCGACCTTCGCATCGTGGAACGGATGCGGGGACGCGGACCCCACGAGGAGCGCGTCGCAGCAATCGCCGCGGCCCTCGCCGCAGGTGCCGGCTTCGACCGATTCACGCGGGTCGTCTCCTTCGACCGTCGCGCCGTGCCGAACTGGGCGTTGGCCGGACGGAAGGAGCTCCACGGAGGTGCCGATGCAGCTACGCATCCTCGTCGACGGTGAGCCCCACGAGATCGAGATTGAAGGGGCGCCTCCGCTGCTGACCATCCGCGTGGACGGCGCCTCGTATCGCACTCGCGTGTCAAATGCCCACGAGGGGTACGATGTCCGGATTGGGTCCGGGCTACACCGCGTGCTGGTTCGTGGGACCGACGTGGTCGTGGACGGTCAGCCGCACGCGGTCACGGCGGAGCCCCTGGACACGGCCTCGGAGGCCCTGACCCGTCGAGGCCGATTCGGAGCCGGCACGGTCCTTGAGGTTCGTCCTCCCATGCCGGGCCGCGTCGTCAAGGTACGCGCGGCCGCGGGCGACCACGTGAAGCGGGGCCAAACCCTCGTGGTCCTCGAGGCCATGAAGATGCAGAACGAGATCCCCGCGCCGGAGGACGCGGTCGTGAGGAGCGTGTCCGTGCACGAGGGCGAGTCGATTCCCGGTGACCGGGTCATCGCCGTGCTCGAGGCGCGTTGACCGCGGGCACCTTGAGCAGGTGGCGCATCTTCTCCTTCTTCGTGATGAGGTACTGGACGTTGGAGGCCTTGGCCGGCATCTCCAGGGGAATCCGCTCCGTGACCCGGACTCCGTACGCCTCGAGCTCCTCGATCTTCGCCGGGTTGTTCGTCATGAGGCGGATTGATTTCAGGCCGAGGACGCGGAGCATGCAGGCGGCGCACTTGTAGCTGCGAAGGTCCGCCGGGAATCCGAGGATCTGGTTTGCGGCCACCGTGTCCACCCCATGGTCCTGGAGATGGTACGCGGCGATCTTGTTCGCGATGCCGATGCCGCGGCCCTCCTGGGCCAGGTAGAGGAGGACGCCATCTCCGGTGTCCCGGATCTTCTTCATCGCCGCGTCGAGCTGCTCGCCGCAGTCGCACCGCTCGGAGCCGAACACGTCCCCCGTGAGGCACTCGCTGTGCAGGCGCACGAGCACGCCCTCCCGTCCCTCGACGCGGCCCTTGACGAGGGCGACGTGCTCCTCGCCGGAGAACGGGCACACGAACGCATGGATCCGGAACTGCCCGTACCGGGTGGGGAGGCGGGCGCTCGAGCCCAGCATGATGTTCTCACAAAGGGCTCCGTCTTGCTTGGGCATGGCCTCCCGTGCGGACGGGGGCGCGCTATATAAGAATTCGGGTAGGAACCACAAATCGGGTGTCTACATCCGGAGGTGCGCGGCGATCAGGGCGGGCGCGGCGCCTAGGGCGGTTGCCGTTTCCAGGGAGAGCCCCCGCCCCGTTAGGTCGAAGTGGTACCGGCCTAGCGGGTAGATCTCGCGATCGTCGAGGCCCCGCGGACCGAGGCCGAACACGAGGAGGATTGAGGTCCCCCGCTTAAGAAGGCCCGCGAGCTGCTCCGCAGACGCGCCCTTCTTGGGATCAGGCCGGTTCGTGGTCACGACGACCTCCCCGAGTTGCGGTGGGAACCCCCGCTTGGGAAAGTCGAAGCACTGGAACCGACCCGCGGCCGCGAGTTCCTTCAGGTACTTGCCTCCCTCGCCGATGCTCGTGGTCCCCGCCACCCACTCGACGATCTCGACCGGCGTGTCGAGGTCCGCCGCGTACGGGAATCCGAACGTCGCGAGGTTCGCGTCGAACGCCAGGGCCACGGGCCCCGCGCGGGCCAGGGCGCGTCGGTGGGCCTCGTGGAACTTGATGGGATCGTAGGAGTTGTAGAGACCGATCGTCATCCGGCCTTGGGCCATCCGAGCGTCGATGGAGCCGGCACTATTTCGACCTGCCGCGGCGGCCAGCGTGAGGTTGAACTAGTCGCGACGCATCCTTCGGGCCGCAGGGCATGATGCTCTACACGGTGGACGGGGGCCGAATCGCGGGGCTCCCGGGTCCCGCGTACATGGAATGGGACTTCGCCCGACTCCGGAAGATGGGCTTCTCGGTCGTCGTGAGTCTCGAATGCGAGCGGCTGAACACCTTCGAGATCGAGGATGCAGGATTCGAGCATCGGAAGATCTGCATCCAAGACTTCTTCGCTCCCACGTTCGACCAGATCGAGGAGTTCGTTGCGTTCGTGGATGCCAAGCGGGCAGAGGGCAAGAAAGTCCTCGTTCATTGCTATGCGGGCCGCGGGCGCACGGGGACCATGCTCGCGGCGTACCTGATCCACCAAGGGATGCTCGCCGACGCGGCTATCCGCGAGGTCCGGGAGAAAGCCCAGCGCGCCTACGGCACCCTCATCGGCGTGATCGAGCCCGAGCAGGAGGAAGCGCTCCGCGAGTACGAGCACCTCGTCCGAGGTGCGTGACCCGATCACTTCAGCGAGACGAGCTTCTGCCCGTCCCACTTGTACTGGCGCTGTTTCCGCTTCTTGTGCACGCCCTTCTGCAGGAGGTACCCGATGAGCAGCGGCAGTCCGATCGTCGCGTCGACGTGGCTCTGGGCCATCTTCGCGTCCCGGTGGAACTTGCCCCAGGACTGGCTCTCCTCGAACGTGCAGCCGCTGAGCCCGCCCCACTGGGGCATGTCCGTGGTGATCTGCGCGGCGTACATGTGGGGGTTCTCTTCGTAGCCCATGACCTCGAGCATGGGCTCGACCTGGGAGATGTAGTTCTTGGGCGTGCCGCCTCCGACGTAGAAGACGCCCGTTCGAGGGGAGAGGGCCTTCACCTGCGCGATCTCGTAGTTGTCCTGGATCGAGTCGATCGCGACGGGAGTCTTGCCCTTCTTCAGGGCGAGGTAGTGGTGCTTCGCCAGGGCGATTCCGATCGACGAGTCGTTCAGGGCCGGCTCGAAGTACGGGATGCCCTTGCGGTAGCAGGTCCCGACGAGG
>DASQGG010000105.1 GCA_035632695.1 Thermoplasmata archaeon | reverse complement strand
GTGCCGTTGCAGCGGAAGTTCGGTGCCTCGCAGAGCCCGCGTACCGAGAGAATTTTCGTCACGCCACACCGAGTCAAACGGGAATTCGCAGGGTACGTTCTCTTCCTGACTAAACCTTGATATAGCTCCGGAATCCTAGTTACCGGCACAAGCATCCCTCCACAACGAGGCCGTTCCCTGTTTTTCTACTGTGGCAACGGCCTTACCCTTTTTTGCGCCAGGACTGCGACGGCCCCGGGGCTCGTCGGCCGGCCTTTGCGAGCCGGCTACGCCGACGGGGGGATC
This sequence comes from Thermoplasmata archaeon, assembly GCA_035632695.1. NCBI lineage: Archaea > Methanobacteriati > Thermoplasmatota > Thermoplasmata > Thermoplasmata archaeon. The sequence goes on along the minus strand of DASQGG010000105.1, from coordinate 5,473 downwards.
TCGATTCCCCTCGCGTCGATGCGCACCCGGCGACCCTCCACGCGGATGCGTCCCTCCGCGAACAGGCGCACGGCCAGGGGCAGCAGCCGGTGCTCCCACTCCAGGATCCGCGCCTCGAGCGCCTCCTCCGTATCATCGTCCAGGACGGGGACGGCCTTCTGGAGGATGAACGGGCCGCCGTCCACGGAGGCGTCCACGAAGTGGATCGTGCAGCCCGAGACCCTCGCTCCCGCCGCGAGCACGTCCCGGTGCGCGTGGGCGCCCGGGAACGCGGGGAGGAGGGAAGGATGGATGTTCATGATTCGGTTGGGGAACTCGCTCACCAGGTACGACGTGACGATCCGCATGAACCCCGCGAACACGAGGAGGTCCACCCGATGCTCCCGGAGGACCTTGACCACGGCGCGCTCGAATCCCTCCCGATCCTTGCCGAACGGGCGGTGGTCGATGACGACCGCGGGGACGCCGGCCTTCCTGGCCCGTTCCAGGACGGGCGCACCCGGCACATTGCACACGAGGATCGCGAGGTCGACGTCGAGGTCGCCGCGGTCCCGCGCGTCGACGAGGCTCTGGAAGTCCGTGCCGCGTCCCGACGCCAGGACGCCCACCCGGATGCGCACCATGGACCCCCTCAATGCCGGAACAGCCGCATCCCCGTGAAGACCATCGCGATCCCGTGCTCGTTGCAGGCGTCGATGGCCTCCTGGTCCCGGATGGAGCCGCCGGGCTGGGCGATCACGCGGACGCCGCCCTTCGCGGCCTCGTCGATCCCGTCGCGGAAGGGGAAGAACGCGTCGCTCACGAGGACGGAACCCGCCGCCCTCGGGCCCGCCTTGAGGCAGGCGAGGATCACGCTGTCCACGCGGCTCATCTGGCCGGCCCCCATGCCCACGGTCACGCGATTCTTCACGAGCACGATGCTGTTCGACTTCACGTACTTGGACACCTGCATCCCGAAGACGATGTCCCGGACGTCCTCCGGGGACGCGCGGTTCTTGGTCACGGTCTTGAATGTCTCCGGCTTGATCTCGGGATACTGGGACGTCTGGACGAGCATGCCCCCGGAGACCTTGACCATCTCGAGCTCGGGCGAGGGCCGGAGCGGAAGGTTCGTGCGGACGAGGCGGATATTCTCCCGCTTCCGGAGGCGGGCGAGGGCGTCCTCGTGGTAGTCGGGCGCGATGATCGCCTCGACGAAGTGGCCCTTCATCCCCTTCGCGGTCTCGAGGTCGACCGCACGGTTCAGGCCCACGACGCAGCCGTATGCGGACCGCTCGTCCGCGGAGTGGGCCTCCGCGTAGGCCCGGGAGATTTCGGGTCGCACCGCCACGCCGGACGGATTCCCGTGCTTGATGATCACCGCGGCGGTCTCCTGGAACTCGGAGGCGATGCGGAGCGCCGCCTCCAGGTCGGCGATGTTGTTGTAGCTGAGCGCCCGGCCGTGGAGCTGCTCGAGGCTCGCCACGTTCGGGCGAGGTGCGTGGGGGTCGCGGTAGAACGCGGCCTGCTGGTACGGGTTCTCCCCGTAGCGCATGTCCGCCGCCTTCTCGTAGGCGAGACGTAGGCTCGGGGGTAGGGTGTGTCCCTGCCGCCGCGCGAGGAAGTTGTAGATGGCCACATCGTATCGCGACGTGTACTCGAACGCCTCGAGGGCCAGATCTTCCCGGAGCTTCGCCGGGAGGCTCCCCCCCTTGCGGTACGCCTCCAGAATCTCCGGGTACCGGACGGGCCGGACGACGACGCCTACGCGGCCCGCGTTCTTAGCCGCGGCGCGGATGAGCGACACCCCGCCGATGTCGATGTTCTCGATCGCCTCTGCCATGGGCACGTCCGGTTTCGCGGTCACGGACTCGAACGGGTACAGGTTCGCGACCACGAGGTCCAGAGGGACGGCTCCCCAGGCCGCGAGCTCGGGTTCGTCCCCGCGCGGCGCGAGAATTCCCGCGAAGATCCGGGGATGGAGCGTCTTCACGCGGCCCCCGAGGCCCTCGGGCTGCCCCGTGTACTCTGAGACCGTCTGCACGGCGAGGCCCGCGGCCTTCAGCGTCTTCGCGGTCCCCTCCGATGCGAAGAACGCAAAGCCGAGCGCGCCCAAACCGCGCGCGAACTCCAACAGGCCCTCCTTGTCCCAGACGCTCAGGAGGGCATGGCGGGGAGAAACCATCCCTGTTACCGCGTCGGAATGGTGGGCTCGCCCTTAAAGCTTGAGAAATCGCGGGACGCCGGGGCCGCGCTACGCAGCCTCGGCACGCGGCGGCGCGCGGCGATCGAGTCCGGACTCTCGGACGAGGAGGGGCACCGCCTCCTCCCAGTTCACCGCCATGATGTGCACGCCATGGACCCCCTCGATGGACCGCAGGGCGCGGATCGTCCGGAGGGCGATGCCGACTCCCTCGGCTCGCGGGTCGGGCGCATTCTCCATGCGGTGGAGGACCTCCTTGGGCACGACGACGCCCGGGACCTTCTCGGCCATGAACCGGGCCATCTTCGCGGACCGCAGCGGGATCACCCCGGCGAGGATGTGGACGTGCTCGTGGAGCCATTCCTTCCGCACGAGCCGCATCCACTCCTCGAAGCGGTCCACGTCGTAGATGGCTTGGGTCTGGACGAAGTCGGCGCCCGCGGTCACCTTGCCCCGGAGGTTCTCGAACGACTCCTCGAGGGAACCGCCAAACGGGTTCGCCGTGGCTCCGATGAAGAGCTTGGGCGCGGGCTCGACCCGGGCGCCGCCGCGGAGGACGCCCTGGTCCCGCAAATCGCGCGCCGTGGTCAAGAACTCCTCCGTGTTCAGGTCGTACACGCCCGCCGCGTCGCGCTCGTTCCCGATGTGCGGCGGATCCCCGCGCATGCAGAGCACGTTCCGGACCCCGAGGGCCGCCGCCCCCAGCAGGTCGGCCTGGAGCGCGATGCGATTCCGATCCCGGAGCACAATCTGGAGGACGGGTTCCACGCCCTCCTGGAGCGTGAGCGCCGCCGCGGCCATCGCGGACATCCGGACCATGGCCCGCTGGCAATCCGTCACGTTGCAGGCGTCCGTGGAATCCCGGAGGAGCGCGGCGATGCGGCGAACCTCCATGGGGTCCGGGGACCCCGGGGGAGCGATCTCCGCGGTGACCGCGAAAGCGCCGCCCGCGAGGACGCGCTCGAGCCGGCTCTCCGAGCGGACCTGCGGCGGTATGGCCTTCGCGACCATACCCGCCCCGAAGACCTGTCTTGAACTTGAGGCTGTCGTCCGGAAGGGCGAAGGATTATTCCGTTCGGAATGGGGCGCAACAGGCCTCGTCTAAGTTACCATCCGTAGTGCTCGCAGAGCTCGAGGGCGCGGATCATCCGGAGGAACTCGCGCGTGTGTCGCACGAGCCAGGGCTTGCTGCGGATCACGCGTCCTGCGAAACGGAGGGAGACCGCGCGCCAGTCGAGGCCGTCCAATTCCTCTCCGACGTCGTCCATGAGCCCGTCGGACCATCCCCGGACTCGCTCGATCATCCACCATAGCAGCGGATCCAGGAAGGGCGAATCTCTGAGCACCCGGTCGTAGCCGGACATGACGGACGGGTCCTCCCGCTCCAGGGCCGCCGTGGCGAACTCCCCCGCCAGGCGTCCGCTGAAAAGACCCGGGTGGATACCCGCTCCGTTCATGGGGTTCGCCACGCCCGCGGCGTCCCCCGCCACCGCGAATCCGGGGATCGCATAGCTCGTCAGATCGTACCGGTACGGGATTGTCCCCGCGATCGTCTGCAGGGCGCGGGAGGGGTCGAGACCGTGCTCGCGGCAGAAGGCGACCGTCGCGGCGTGGGCATCGATGTGGCCCCCCGCACCTACGTTGACGGCGTCCCCCTTTGGGAAGATCCAGGCGTATCCGCCGTCGTAGCGCTCGCCGATGTACAGGAGGAACCGGTCTGGGTCTGGGATGTCGAACCCCGCCCGCCGGAAGCGGTATTCGTACGCGAGGATCTGCTCTTGCCGCCGAACCAGGCCCAGCGATTTCGCGACAAAGGTCGTGGGCCCGTCCGCAGCGACAAGGATGCGCGACTCAAGCGCGCGCCCTCCCACAGTCACCTCCCACCCGGATTGCCGGCGCTCCACGTGTGTGACCCGGGCCGAGGTCTGCAACTCCGCGCCGTCGTCCACGGCGCCTTCCACGATCCACCGGTCGAAGACGGCGCGGTCGATCGCATAGCCCGGCAGGCGCGTGATGAAGAAGCTCTTCCCGCTCGGGACGATGCAACGGGCGCCCGAGACCTCCTGGGCGATCCACGCGTCGTGCGGCCGAATCCCGTTCGACTCGAGGCCGAACCGGCTCACGCCCTCCGCGCACTGGACGGGTTCGCCCACGGTCCGCTTCTTCTCGAGGACGAGCGTCGAGAATCCTGCGGCGGCGAGCTGCCGCGCGGCCATGCCGCCCGCAGGCCCGGCTCCGACCACGATCGCGTCGTACACGGCTTCGGCGGCCCAAGGAGGCGGCGCGATATCTGCCTTGCGTCGTCGCTCAGCCATGCCTCGCGGCGACGTCCGCCCCGTGCGGCGTCAGCCGGTACACGTAGGGCGGCACGCCGCGGCGCAGGGCTGGCCCGCGTTGCTTCGCGATCAGCGACACCGCGTTCAGGACGCGAAGGCCGTTCACGGTGGTGTAGTCGGACAGGTCGAGTTCCTCGGAGACCTCGCCCGCCGTGGCATCGGGATGGTCGCGGAGGAATCGCAGGATGAGGATCTTCTGGGGGTCGAGGGCCTCGGACGTCTGCCGCTCGGGTCGCGGCTCGAACTGGAGCCGTTCGTAGATCCGCTTCCCCTGCTCGGAGGGCGACACGGTCACCAGGAGGAGCGCGTTCCGCTCGATCTCCAGCAGATGCTTTGCCACGGCCGCCGGCGCGATGCCCATGAGCGCGGCCAGCTCGGGGATCCGCGAGTCCCGGTTGCGGTACACCTTGTTCTCCACGACGATCGTCAGGACCTCGCGCTGACGCTCTGTCAGCTCACGCGTCCAGTCGTTCGAGTGCATCCGAAGAGGCCTGAAATTCGGGAGAGGGCTTAAGTGTTTTCGTCGCTGATAACCAATTCGGGCGCGTCTGACACCAAAAGCGTACGTTTTGGACGTCCGCCGCTAACTTCCTCGTATGCGCGCGCGCCCGCGTGGAGGCAACCGCCGGGTCTGAAAGTCCATAACCGCCTCTGGGTTACCCATCGCGGTGAGCCACATGGCGGGGGCGATCATCGACGGGAAGCGCGTGGCGGACGAGATCCGGGATGAACTCCGCGGCCGCCTGGACCGTCTCCGGTCCCGGGGCGTGAACCCCGGACTCACCGCCATCCTCGTCGGGGACAATCCGAGCTCCCAGCTCTACGTGAAGATGAAGGGCAAGGCGTGCGAGGAGATGGGCATGGCCCACGCGACGATCGAGATGCCGAAGGACACCCCGCAGGACGCCTTGATGCGGGAGATCGCCCGCCTCAACGCGGACCCCAAGGTCCATGG
>DASQGG010000104.1 GCA_035632695.1 Thermoplasmata archaeon | reverse complement strand
CACCGCGGAGATCGATCTCCGCGACGTGAAGACCGCGCGGTCCTCCCGGCCCACGTTGCGCGATACGCGCAAAGAGATGTGGGAGGCCGTCGCGCCGAGCGTTCCCGTGCGCCAGGTACCGCGGTAGCCGCACCCCGAGCTAGGGGGTTCGCTTCCCGGGCTCGCCTGGCGAGCTGAGCTGCCGAAGGGACTCGGTGACCCCTTGGGTCGCGGGGCGCAGACCCGCGAGTGCGCTCTCCACGCTCGGCGTCACCGGGAGGCCTTCCCGCTCGGCCCACGCCCGGAGGCCGGGCAGCACGTCCGGTTCGATCAGGATCCGGTACACGGAGACGGCGGCGAGCACGGGCGGGAACATCCGCGCCGCCCAGAGGGCGAGGAGGACGATGCCTGCCTCGTAGGAGTCGCCCACGCTGTGGGCGAGCGTCACGAAGCTCACGAGGAGCGCGAGCGCACCGATGGGTCCCAGGAGGCCTTCGAACACGGCGGCCTCGCGGACGATCTCCCCCTTGGCGGGGTTCACCAGGCGAAGATCCAAGGCGTCCACGAGCCACCCTCCCGGGAGGAGGCTCGTCACGACGCCGGCCAGGAGCAGCAGGGGAATCGAGAACAGGACCCGGTTGAACGTGATCGCCTCGGCCCCGCTGAGGTAGTACTCGATCTCCGAAATCACGACGAGATTGATCGCGAACGGGCCGAGGGCGTGGACCACGGTATCCCGAAAGCGGACGGTTCGCGGCGTCGGGAAGCGGACGTAGAACCCGGAGCGGCCGAGCAGGAAACGGTGCGTGTGGTGCGTCGCACGGCCCAAGGCTCGCACCACGGGAGGGATGAGCCACACGACCACGGGCACCAGGGCGAGGAAGAGATAGTCGATCGCCTCCCCGCGGACGCCCACAGGCCCCTGTGCCCGTGGGAAGACGAGCCGAATGACTTCCGGGAAGCCCGTGTTCAGGAGGACGAGGGCCACCGCGAGCGTCGCGACGCAGCCGATGAGGTGGATGACCCCGGGTCGGAGCCGGCTCGCCACGGACGGGGCGCAGTCCCGCGGTGGTATCTCATCCTTTGCATGCCGACGGGCCGCGACGCTTATGGACGTCCGCCGCGATTCCCCGCCGCATGGTCCGGGCCGTCAAACCCACCCGCAAGCGCGACGGACGGGCAGGCCCTCCCGAGGGCTATCCCAAGGATCCGGAGAAGTACGCGGACCCGGCGAACTGGAAGTACCCCGTCCACACCCCGTTCCACGCGCGCGCCGCGCGTCGTTACTTCAACAAGGAAGGGAACCGCGCGAAGTATGCACCCGAGGAGCAGGCGTTCATCGACAAGCGCATCAACGACGCGCTGGAAAAGTTCGGCGTCGCGATCCAGGTCAAAGGCGGCGAGATTACGGAGGAGGCCGGGACGATCCAGGCGGACGTCCCGATGAACAAGGACATCGACGCCATGAGCCTCGACGAGCTCCTGCTCGTCCTCCTAGGGACGAACCGGCTCGCCTCGGCGAAGGCCATCGACCCGGGGCTCGTGTCCGTCGACAAGGCGACGACCACCCTCCTCTCCGGGACCGTGAAGGAGTACTCCGTGCGCATCGACACCCAAGAGCGACGGATCGAGCACGACTGCGTGGACTTCCGGACCAACCGCGCGAAGGCACGGCTGTTCTGCAAGCACCTGGGCGCATTCGTCCTGCGCGTCGACCACGCGCAGGCCGTGCGCCTTCTGAGGGAACTCCTGCGCGAGCGGGACCACTGGACGTTCGAATGACCCGGGAGCGATCGCGGCTGCCGTGAGATCTGCGCTCGATGCTCAGAGCCGACTGAAGTCCCTCGCCGGATCCGCCTCGTGCTTCTCCGCGGCCTTGGGCTTGGGCCCGCCGAGCGGCTCGTGGCAGCCCGGGCACTCCGCGCCGCCCTCCAGGCAGGCTTTGCACAACCACGTGCCGCACGCATGCTTCTGGGTGCCGAGGAGCTTGTGGGCCGAGCATCGGGTAGGGGCCTCCTCCTCGGATTTCGCCTTCGCGGCCTTCTTGGGCGTGAGGACGTCCGCGGTGTCCTCCTCGTCCTCGGGTCCTTCCGACTCCGCCTCCGTGGTTTCTATCACAGGAGCGGACGGGCGTACGTCGGAGCTCACCTTCCGGTGCCTTGGCGCCTCGGGCGGTTGCTTCGTCGTGATCCGGTACCCGCCGCCGTTGAAAATCTTCAGGGAGACCTCGAGCTTCTTGGCCTCGTAGGGACCCAGGCGGAGCTCCTTGGCCAGGTCCACGAGGTTCCACTCCTCCTTGGGCAGGTCGAGCGCCTGGCGGATCAGGTCGTCGTTGTGCCACTCCGGGGTGGGCTCCAGGGGCGCGTCCCGGATCCAGTCCAGGTAGCCCCAGATCTCGCGGGCCTCCTCGAGGTCCACGCGGGGCAGGGCTGCGCTCACGTCCGTGAGGCGGATCGCATCCAAGTCGGGCCGGTGTGCCAGGAGACTCGCGCCCACGGCCTCGTACTTCCGGAGGTCCTCGGGAGCGATGTTCTCGGGAGCCAGGGGCGCGGGCTCGTTCACGTACTTGATCACCTCGTCCAGGCTCTCGAGGGGGACCGAGCAGTACTTGAAAATCTCCTCCCGAGTCGCAGGGCGGTGCATCTGTTGCTCGAACCGCACGACACGCTCCGCGTGGGCCTCGATCGCGGCCAGGTGAAGGCGAATCTCCGCGGTTTTGCGGCCCTCGATCGCGGGTTCGTACGCGGGGTCCAGGGCCAGCGCCGCGTCGAACGCCTTCAGGGACTCCTCGAAGCGCTTGAGGTGAAGGAGGGCGAGTGCCTTGCTGTTCCAGTACGCCTTGTCGCGGGCATCGAGCCGCGTCGCCCGGTCGTACGACTCCGCGGCAGCCTCCCAGTTCCCCGCGCGCTCCTCGCAGAATCCGCGCATGTACCAGAGCGCCTTGTCGCCTGCCTTCGTCTCCGTGGCGTGGGCCATCGCGTCCGCGGCCTCGGAGAACTGCTCGAGCTTGAGGTGGACCATCCCTTTTCCGCGCCAGGCGTCCGCGGATCCGCCCTCCGACTCGAGCGCCGCCTCGAACGCCTTGAGCGCATCGGGGTGGCGCTCCGAGGCCTGCAGGGCCTCGCCCTTCCAGGTGAGTACGTGGACGTCCTTGGGGCGGGCCTTGAGCACCATATCGAAGCACACGAGCGCGTCGTCCGGGTGCCCCGTGCGGAGGAGACAGAGACCCTTGGTCCGGTACGCGTCGTAGTTGTTCGGGTCCTTCTGGAAGACGCTCGTGACGAGGGACAGGGCGTCGTCGTAGTGGGCCTGCTCCGCGGCGCAGACCGCCTTCCCGTTCAGGAAGTCGAGGTTGTCGTGCTCCAGGACGAGCCCGTCCTCGAACACGTTGAGCGCGTCCGGCGTGCGGCCCTGTTCCAGAAGGGCCCTCCCCTTCGCCGCGATCGCGAAGCGGTCTCCCGGGTTCAGGGAAAGGGATCGGTCGAAGGCCTGGATGGCCTCGTCCCAGCGGGCCAGGCGGGCGAGCGTGCTGCCCCGCGCGTTCCAGAGCCGGCGGTCCATGGGATCCAACCGCGCCGCGACGTCGAAGGTCTCGAGCGCCTGGTCGACCTTCCCCATCCGCTCGTAGGCGAGGGCCTTCTCCCGCACCGCATCCGCGTCGCGCGGGTCGAGCTCCAGGAGTCGGTCGCACGCGTCGACCACGGCCTTGTGGGCGTCCGAGGCGACGAGGACCTCGCGCTTCAAGCGAAGGAGGTCCGCGCGCTGGGGCGCGAGGCTCGAGGCGCGGTTGATGGACGCCAGGGCGTCCTTGTCGTCCCCGGCTACGTGGGCGAGGCGGGCGCGACGCGCCCAACCCTCGACCTCCTTGGGATCGAGCGCGGTGAGCCGGGCACAGGCCGCGAGCGCCTCCGCGGTCTTGCCCAGGGCTTCGAGGGCGTCGCAGCTGCCCAGGGTCGCTTCGTGATTCTTCGGGTCCGCGGCGAGGACGCGGCCGAACACGGCCAGGGCTTCCTCGTACCGGTGGAGGACCAGGAGGCACGCGCCCTGATTCACCGCGGCGGCGGTGAGCGCGGAATCGAGGGTTGCGGCTTGTCCGTACGCCGCGATCGCCTCCTCGTAGCGCTTCAGGGAGTGCAGGCACACACCCTTCCCGTAGAACGCGCGGGCGTGCTTGGGATCCAATGCGAGCGTGCGGTCGAAGGCGCTCACGCCCTGCTCGAACCGCTTGGCGCCCTGGAGGGAGAGGCCCAGGAGGAACCACGCCTTCGCGTCGTCCGGGGCGTACCGGGTCGCCCGGTCGAGGGAGTCCGCCGCATCCGAGAACGTCTTAAGATGAAACTGGGCGCGCGCCTTCTCGTACCACAGGCCCGCGTCGGCGGGGTTCGCGTCGAGGGCCGCCTCGTACGCGTGGACGGCCTCCTCGTGCCGATCCAGGGCGAGCAGGAGCGAGGCCTTGTGCGCCCAGGCGCCCGCGTTGCGCGGATCGAGGCGCAGGACGGTGTCGTACGCCTCGAGCGCCTCCGCCTTCTGGTCGAGCGCGGCATGGACCTCCCCCTTCACGATCCAGGTGCCCGCGTCCTTCGGATCCCGGGAGAGGATCGCGTCGCAGGTCCGGAGCAGGACCTTGGGCGACGTCGCCCTTCGGAGTGCGTCCCGCTCGCCGCGGAGCGCGTCGAGGTCGTCCGGTTGCAGGACCAGGACCTGGTCGAACGTGTCGTGTGCCTCCTGGGCCTTGCCTTGGGCTAGGAGCGCACGGCCCCGGTCCTTCAGGGCGCGGACGTTGTGGGGTTGCAGGGAGAGGATGGCGTCGCACGTGGCGACGAGCTCGGGCCACCGTTCCGCCCCAAGGAGGAGCTGCCGCTTGAGGTCGTGTCCGTCGTAGGACTGGGGCTCGACGGCCAGGAACTCGTCCAAGGCGGCAAGCGCTTCATCCTTCCGGCCCACGGCGAGGAACGCCTCCGCCCGCGTGTACAGCGCCAACGCGTGACGGGGATCCAAGGCCAGGACGCGACCGCACTCCTTGAGCACCTCGTCCCACTTCGCCAGGCTGCGCACGGACTCCAGCCGCCCCACGTGCAGGTCGAGGACCTTCGGGGTCAGGGCGATCGCGCGGTCGTACGCCGCGACCGCGTCGAGCTGGCGGCCGAGCTTCTTCAGCAGCAGGGCCTTCGCCTTCCAGGTGAGCGGGTCGCCATCTCGGTTCCGGAGGGATTCATCGTAGGAGCGGATCGCCTCGTCCGACGTGCCGCCGGCGGCGAGGACGTCGCCGCGGTTCCGCCAGGCGTCCGGGTCGTACGGGTCGACCTGCAGGATGCGGTCGAGGCACCGGAGCGCCCGCTCCGTCTGGTGCAGCGCGAGGTAGACCTGCGCCTTCCCCTCGAGGGCTTCCTTCCGGTCCGCGGCAATGTGGAGCGCCCGGTCGTACGCCTCGTTCGCGTCCTCGAACTGTCCGAGGCGCCGGTGCGCGTCGCCCTTGCGCACCCACATGTCCACGTCGTTCGGAATCAGGGCGAGGAGCCGTGCGTACCCATCCACGTCGTCGGGCTGGAGGTTCACGGCCTGGACGAACGCGCGGACCGCCTCGGGTGCCTGTTGGAGGGCGACGTGGGCGTCCCCCTTCCGCTCCCACACGCCCTTCGCCTTCGGGTTCACCCGGAGGGCAGCGTCGTAGTAGGGCAGGGCGTCGGCGGCTTTGCCTTGCGCCGTGAGGACGTCTCCCTGGCACGCGAGGGCGCGCACGTTGGATCCGTTGAACCCCAGGGCGCGCGCCGCGGCCACCTGGGCCGCATCCAAGGCGCCGACTCGCAGGGCGCCCGCGCCCACCCGCGCATACGCCTCGCACCAATCGTCCGTGCGCCGCGTCCCGCTGCCGACCTGGGCTTCGAGGAGGACCAAGGCACGCTCGTAGGCGGTCACCGCACGACGGCCGGAGCCGCGCTGGGAGAGCGCGTCGCCGGATGCCGCGAGTTTCTTGACTCTGTCGAGGACCCGTCCCTCTCGATCGAGAAGGTCAGGGAGGAGTGCCATCCCTATCATCCCACCGGCCACGCCCCGAGCCCGGGGCGTGTCTGACAAATGGCCGACATGGAACAAGGCGGCTTTATACCTATCGTCAAAGCATGGGCGCGTACGCGGCCGGGAAACGTTCTTGGCCCCGGAGCCCGTCCATCTCCTGAGTCCCATGCGTCCGCTCCCGCCGTCCGGCCGCGGCCGCCACCTCGTTGTGGCGGCAGCAGTCCTCCTGGCCGCGACCCTGGTCCTCGGCGCCCTGCCCGCGCCCGCACACGCCCAGCCTGCGCCGGAGCTGGGCACCGGGATCTTCGTCGTGAACGGCGCCTCGAACGCGACATTTTCCCTCGCGGGCGGCGGGACGTACTTCCTGGTCGTGGCCACGGACGACGCGTCGAGCTTCGTCGACGCCCGGGTCACGTACAACGGATCGCCCGCGGCCCAGACGAACGGCTCGGGCTCCGCGGCGTCCATGGTCTCCCTCGCCGGGGGGAACTATGCGATCACCCTCACCGGCCACGGTCGGGCCGCGCTGGGATGGGACTTCACGAGTGGCTCCATCCAGACCTTCCCGGACAACGCAACCATGAGTGCGTTCCTGCGCCCGGCCAGTGCCCACATCGACCTCACGGTCTCCCTCGAAAGCGCGCAGGCCATCCGCCTCGCGGTGTACGACGATCGGCTTCTCCCCGTGAGCCAGGCCAACGTGACGACCTCGAGCGTTGTGAGCGTCGATCTGCCTGCCTCCCACGCGACCTCGGCATTCCTCGTGGCGTCCGCCGTGGCGGGGAACGGGAATGGCGTGTTCGCGCTCGCGTGGTCCTCGCCCGCTCCTCCGGCGCCCGGTCCCGGCATGGCGTCGCAAATCCTGGTGGTCGTGGCGTGGATTGGGGTGCCCGTGGTCGTCGGTCTCCTCGGCTTCCTTGTCCTCCGACGGCGGCGGTAGCCGCGGCTCCGGCCAGCGTTTGTCAACTCGCGCGCGGGTGGGCGCGAGAGGCTAAATACGCCTTCGGACCATGCGGCGGACAATCGTCGGACAGGGATGGGATTCCGTGCCGAAGAAGGGACCGATCGACCCGATCAAGATGCGGAAGCGAACGCGTGACTGGCTCGCGGAGCACACCCTCCGGGACGTGCGTGGGATTGCGCGCGACCTCGAGAACGCGGGCGAGGACGTGAGCGAACTCGTCGAAGCAATCAACGAACTCGATGCGATCGTGAACGAGAGCACGTCACGGATGCGCCGCGACGCCGAGAGGGCAGAAGCCTGACACCGCAGTGCGCGGGGCGGGAGTTGAACCCGCGTTATAGGCTTGGAAGGCCTAGGTCCTACCGTTAGACTACCCGCGCGCATCCGGCGCAAGCGAGCGGGCTCGTTTTAACCTTTCCGCGCAGACTGAGTCGCCAATCAAGTTGCAGAAAAATAAGGGTGACCGGCGGGCGCGAGGCGACCCGTCCCGCCGATCGAGATGGGATGGATGCGAGCCTTAGCCATCGTCGTCGGATGCGTCCATGGACAGGGAGCATCCGTACGACGCGTACACGTCCTGCCAGCTGGTGTCCTCGTACGTCATCATGTCGACCACCACGGTCATGTTCGCCGCACTTGCCACGCCGCTCCGATGACCGAGGACGTATAAAGCGCGGGACCGAGGGGAGGTGGGTGAAAGTAACTCCCTGGGGGGGTGAAAGTACTCACGGGCCCGAACGCACCGCGAAGGGCCGAGAGCCACCCTTCGTCAACAGGACCGCCGTGGCCACGGTAGCGACCAGGAGGACCAGAAAGGGCGCGCCAACGATGAGGTTGATGAGGACAGCCGCCAGGAAGAGCAGCAGGGCGTTCACTCCCGCGAACAGCATGACATCGGACCGCGGTCCGGACATCTTCTTCGACAGGTCGGCCACGTGCGTGGGATCGACTCCCGTGAGACTGCTGAGGAACGTGGGCGCCTCCCACGTTCCGACGTTGCCCCCCGCGGCGTAGGCGAGAATGGCCCAGACCACGGCTCCGAGGAAAAACGCGGCGCCAAGCCAAACCCGCAGGTCCGGGGCGAAGAAGACCGCGATGGCGGCCGCCAGCGTGGATGCAGCCAGGACGCCGCAGCCGAGCGCGAGGAGCGGCCGCGACACCCGTAGCTCCCTCATGCCCATCGCTCCCGATCCGCTAGAGGCCCGCGCGGACTTCTAGCTTTGCCCGGGCTGCCGCAGGAAGGCCGCGTCACCTCGTCGTGAGCCACTCGAAGATATGGTTGGCGATGAAGGCTCCGCCAAACCCCGCGGGCAGGAGGGAGAGCCCCCACTCCCCCAGGAGGACGAGCAGAAGGGCGAGGGCTAGGGCGGCCACAACGACGACGACGAAGCGCCGGAAGGCCACGGTCTCCACGAACACGACGAGGACGCCCAGCGTGATCAGGAACACGACCGCAGCATAGAGCCCCGCGGTAGCGGGGTCCGGAATGAGGGCCACCTGCGGCGGCCAGGGAAGGCCGGCGGCTTAAGGATTCGGAGGGACCACGGACGGGCTCAGGTCGCGGCGCGAGGACGCCGCGGAAGCCCGGTGACCACGAAGAGCCCCGCCGCGGAAGCGAGGAGCACGCCCAGCGCCACGAGTCCCGCCCACGGCAGGACGTACGTCAGCCCACCCGTGAACATGAGCAGGAACCCCAAGACGGCCGCGGCGATCCCCACATCGGTCGACCCCGCGAGTTTTCCCCCGAGGTCTTCGAGCACCGGGCGGTTGCGCTCCGGGTTCGCGAAGCTCGGGCCAATCACCGGGCGGCCCTCCAAGGCTCCCTGCCCGAGGTACGTCTCCACGGACGGGGCCAGGATCCAGCCTCCGATGGACCACGCAAGACCGAGGAGGATGCACGAGGCGACGAGGGCCTGCGTCCGCGCCGCGTCCGAAAAGGTCCCGATCTGGGCAGCCGCGAGCGTGCCGAGGACGGCCGCCGCGGCGGTGACCAAGAACCACTCCAGGAGGCGATGCGTGGACCGGGCCGAGACGGACATGACATCCCCGGGCTCAGAAGGGCCGTCACACGTATCGTACTTCCCGAGGAGTGCCCGTGGGGGCGCTGGATGGGCCGCCGCCCCGGTGCCGCGGGGGTCTAGGCCTGAGGCCGTTCGACCACGTGCCGGACATGGACCGCCTCGCCGCGCTCGGCGTCGCTCATCTCGCGCCCGTTCAATCGGGCGGTCCCCACGGCCCGCACGTCCTTGCTATGGCGCACGACGACGTCGTCGCCCACGCGGATCTCCGGAGACGCCGCGGTGACGCCCACCGCGAAGATGTTCCCCTTGGGCACGAAGTCCTCAATGTCCACGCAGTACGCATCCTTGCCGGAGAGGACCTGCCCCCCCTCGAGGGTCAGAGAGAGCAATCCCCGGTCCGTGAGCATGGCAACCTGGGCGCCCCCCTTCCGCACGTGGACGTTCGGGAAGCGACCCCGGAACTCCGAGCCCTCGACGAGCGTCCGCCCGGACTCCCCGAACTGGAAGCGGGCGATGTTCGCGAGCTCCTCGGCGAAGCGACGGCCCCGGGAGATCGCGGGAAGCGGTGCCGTGACCTCACGCAGGGTCTTCGCGAGGCTGCCGAGCGATTCGTCCGAGGTGGGTCGGCCCTCCGCGGTGAACCGCGCCTCCGGCAGCACTTCGCGGACGATCGGGGCTTCCGCGCCCAGATGGGCTACGACCGCATCGTAGGGATTCGCCGCGAGGTAGGCCCGGAGGTCCTCGGACACCATGGCGGCCTCGTCGCGGTTCCAGTCGCCCGTCACGGGGATGTCGTACGCCCGCGCGGGATAGAAGCGCTCGAGCTCCCGCGGGACGAGCCCGAGCGGCGACGTGACGATGACCTCGTGAATCGCGGACGGGTTAGGGGACGCCAAGATCGCGTCGCGGAACCTCCGGTGGCTGCGGCTCGAGGAGTAGGGCTTGCGGGCCGAGCACGGGAGCAGGAGGAGGACTCTCGCGGACGGGGGCTTCGCGTACCGCTCTTGGACGCGGCGGCGGAAGCGCACGACCTCGGGGCGGGTGAGCGACTCGTGGGAGTAGGCGAGGACCTCGCCGCCCGCGACCGGGGTGTACGACTCCAGGAGGTCCGCGTGGCGTCGATCGAGATGCCGGAGCACGGCGGTGTTCCAGGGGTCGTTCGCGAGCCGCCGTTCCACGAGTTCCCGCAGCCGGCCGTGGAGGAGATGGTTCCGGACCAAAAGCAGCTCCCGGTGCAGCGCGAGTTCGTTGTGGGCCCTCAGGTCCAGGCCCGCCGCGCAGGCCGCGCATCCGCACGCGCCTCGGTCCGCCTCGGCGAGGGGGACCGCGCCGTCCGCGGTGTGGAAGATTCCCCGAGCAGCGTCCAAGACCACCCGACTCGAGTCCGCGAGATCGATTCCCGCATAGACCAGGATCGCCAAGTTCGAGGGGGACGCGAGGCCGGTGACTGCGAGGACCTTCGCGGGTCCGAGTTCCTCCCGCGCGCCCGCCACGGCCGCCGTGAAGTCCCGAGGGTCGCGCGCGAACTCCGGACCGTTCGCGAGGAAGATCGCCTCGGCGTCCGCTCCGGCGGCGCGGTCCTCGTCGGACGTGAGCAGGGCGAGAGGTCCCGATGCCAGGGGAGCGGGCCGCTCGATCTCGGAGACGGACCGCGGCAGCCCCTTCCCGGGAGGCAGGTCCCACGGGGACTCGACCGGCCGGGGAAGGAAGATGCTCCCGCCGACCCGAATCTGGGGCCGCGGATCCGGGGTTCGACGACGGACGGCCAGGACCTCGGCGAACGCGGGCGCGGGCGCCGTGTCCCGATCGACGAAGAGAACCGTCGGCGTCCGGAGGTCGCGGTCCGCATGCGTCCAGAGACCGAGGCGGCCAAGGCCTCCGTGCTCGAGGATTTCGAACATGGAGGGAGCGTCGATGGAGGGCCTCGGTATATAGGTTCTGGCTCACTCCAGGGTGACCGTGTTCCGCTCGATGAGGGCGAGCTCCTTGGGCTCGAACGCGCGGTCGTCCACGCTGAGGATCAGGACCGCCCGCTTCATGGCGACCTGCTCGTTCACGTACTCGAGGAAGTGCAGGATGCGGGGGAAGTCGTTGTTGATCATCAGGTACTCGAGGCCGTCCAAGAGGATGACCGCCCGCGGCCCGTCGGACACGAAGTTCGTC
>DASQGG010000103.1 GCA_035632695.1 Thermoplasmata archaeon | reverse complement strand
CCCTCCACGCCCTGCCCCGCGCCCCACTCCTGCGGCAGGACGCCGCAGACCTCGGCGCGGATGCCCGCAAGGACCCGGCCGGAGAGCCCTTCACGCGCGCGGGCGGTCAGGTTCGTGCCGCCCGCCACGAGGCGCACGCTTCCCGCGTCGCCGGGGAAGGACTCGACCTCGAAGAAGTTCATCTCGCCGAGGAAGTTGGCGACGAACGGCGAGAACGGCTTCGAGTAGACGTATTCGGAGGGTCCGACCTCGACGAGCTCACCGTTCCGGAGAACCGCGATCCGGTCCGCCACGACGAGCGCCTCCTCCTGGTCGTGGGTGACGTGGATCGTCGTCGTGCCCACATGGCGGATCAAGGACCGAAGTTCAGATCGCAGCTCGATTCGCAGCCGGGCATCCAGGGCCCTAAGGGGCTCGTCGAGCAGGAGGACCTCGGACCCAGCTGCGAGGGCGCGGGCGAGCGCGCACCGCTGCTGCATCCCGCCGCTCAGTTCGCGCGGGTACGAGTCCGAGCGGTCGATCAAGTGGACCATCGAGAGCATCTCCCGCGCGAGGAGGTCGCGGTCCGATTCGGGCCAGCCCTTCACGGTCGGCGAGAAGGCCGTGTTCTCCCAGACCGTCAGGTGCTGGAAGAGGGAGTAGGTCTGGGGCATGAAGGCAGCTTGCCGCACGTCCGCAGGAAGATGCGTCACATCCCGGCCGTCCATGAGGATTCGGCCGGAATCCGGATCGAGGAGGCCTGCGATCGTCCGCAGGAGGGTGGTCTTGCCAGCCCCGCTGGGACCCAGGACGACGAGGTACTCCCCGTCGCGGATGCGGAGGTCGACGTCGCGCAGGGCCTGTTTCTTCCCGAACGACTTCGAGATGCGCTCGAGGATGACCTCAGCCACGTCCGCGCCTCCGTTCGATGACGAGCCGCAGGGCGAGGATCGCCGCGAAGGAGACCCCGAGCAGGGCGAGCTGGGCGAGCGCGGCCTCGTAGTACTGCGGCGTCTTGGACGTGATGATGTTCACGATCAGGAGGGGGATCGTCTCGAGGCCCGTACCCGCCACGGCCTGGGTCGCGCCCGTCTCTCCGAGGGAGCGCGTGAAGGCCATGATCGCCCCCGCGAGAATCGCCGGCCGGATCGCGGGGAGCAGGACGCGCCGGAACACTTGGATCGGCTTCGCGCCGAGCGTCCGGGCCGTCTCCTCCGTGGCGGGGTCGAGCTGTTCGAGCGCGCCGACGACGTTCCGCACGACGAAGGGGAAAGTGAACGCGACGTGCGCGAGGGTCACCAGGATCAGGAGCGAGGGCACGATCGTCTTCTGCGCGCTCCAAAACAGGCTCAGGGAGATCCCCAGGGCCGCGCTCGGCACGATGTAGGGGACGTTCACGAGGGCGTCGAGCATGCGGCCGAGCCAGCGCATCCTCCCACGCGTGATGAGGATGGCGAGCGGGACTCCCATCGCAAGGTCGATCCCCGTGGCCACACCCCCGATCAGGAAGGAGATGCCCACCGCGCTCCAGAACCGTCCCCAATCCAGCGCGATCGTGGGCGTCGCGACGAGCAGGAAGAGCAAGAAGAAGAAGGACGGGACGAGAATGAAGAAAACGAGGGCCGCCAAGGCACCGAAGTCTCGGAGCCGCGGGAAGGGGCGCGAGCTCAGGCGCCGCTCCGCGATGGGCCACACTCGGTGCAGGGGGAACCGGAGCCGCACCGCGAGATACTTGACCCCGACAAGCAGGACGAGGGCCAAGACGATCATGAGGGCGCTGACGAGCGCGAGCCCTCCGTTCAGCTCCGTCGTGACCAAGGCCGGGGTGCCCGCATGGGTCGCGAAGCTCTTCCAGATCCCGATCAGCGCCGTTCCGTTGCCGGTGAACGGAGCATAGAGGTTCGTGGGAACGCTCGCGTCCGCGTTCACCGCGCCGATGAGTGTGAGCGCCGTCAGGGCGCCTCCCGTGTCGCTGAGGGCCTTCGCCAGCACGAGCAGGAGCCCGGTGGCCATCCCCGACCGGAACATGGGAAGGGTGATCGTCCTCGCCGCGGTGAGGCGGCTCGCTCCCGCGGCCCGCGCCGCATTCTCGTACTCGATGTCGATCTCTTGCAGGATGGCCGCGAGGGAGCGCACCATGTACGGGAACGTCGTCGTCAGGTGGAGCAGGACCAGGATCAGGAACGCGCTGTTCGTGAGGCCGAGCGAACCGGGAGGATGCTGGGTGATCGTCGGGGAGAGCCCCCAGAACAGGACCACGCTGAAGCCCAGGCCCGCGGTCGTCACGGCGAGGGGCGAGTCGATCAGGGTGTCGAACCAGCTCTTCCCACGGAAGTCATGGCGGACGAGGAGCCAGGCGAGGGGCAGCCCGGCGACGAGATCGAAGAGGGCGACCATGCCCGCGACACCGAACGAGTACGCGATGGCCGGGACGATGCGGCCCGCGAGGACCGGGTCCGCGAAGATGGTCTGGACCCCGCCCCAGTCCACGGCGACATAGCCGAGAACGTAGAGCGTGGGAAGGAGCACGAAGAAGCCGAAGAAGCCGACGATCAGCCCGTGCCAGACCCACACGGCCCCGCGGGTCGAGACGCGGGCGAGGGCTTTGGACCGCCATTGATGGACAGGGGTTCGAGTCGCCGTGGGGCTCCCCGCCACCTCCGGGGGAGCCGCGGCTGTTCCCATCCCGCCCCTCCGAGATTCAACCGCCTTTCACGACGATGTCCTCGAGGATGTTCGCGACGTCCTCGCAGCGGTCCGTGACGATCTCGAGGTACTCGTAGATGTCCTTGAACTTGATGATCCGCACGGGGTCACCCGACTTGAAGACCTCGGCGAGGGACGTCATGAGCAGATCGTCCGCCACGTTCTCGAGGCGGTTGACCTCGATCGTGCAGGACATGACCGCGTCCTCGGCCTTCGGGTCTCGCACGGCCTTCATCCCTGCCCGGATCTGCTCGGCCGCCTTGAGAATGAGGTCCGCGAAATCGATCATCGCCTGCGTCGGTCGGTCAATCTCGTAGACGGCGAGGCGGGTCGCGGCGCCATTGATGTAGTCCAATACGTCGTCGAGCCGGGTCGCGAGGCCGCCCAAGTCTTCCTTCGCGAGGGGCGTGACGAAGGCCCGGTTGAGCGCGCCATAGATGTGGTGGACGATCTCGTCCCCCCGATGCTCGATGTCTTTGATCCGCTTCCGGTGGTCGGCGAGGTGTGAGAAGTCATCGAAGATCGCGCGGAACGCGCGGGCCCCCACAAGCATGTTCTCCGCCTCGGACTCGAGGTCGTCGAAGAACTGTTTCTCCTGCGGGGTCATCCATTCCTTGATGTCCACGGAGCCTCCTCCCGCGGCCCGGTACCCTCCGGGGGCCTATATAGCTTGTCGCGGGGACGACGACGTCATTCCTTGTCGAGCGCGCCCACGTCCACGCCGCTGTCCTCGAGCTGCTTAAGGAGCTGGCGGCGCATCTTCCGGTTCCCCGCGAAGCCTTTGATCGCCTTGCGGGACATCTCGTAGTGCCGGAGGAGCTCCTTCACGTCGCGCGGCGCGACGCCGGCCCCGCGCGCGATGCGCTGCACCCGGGACGACTTGACGAGCTTGGGCTCGCTCATCTCCTGGTCCGTCATGGAGTCCATGATCACCTTGAACCGGGCGAGCTTCTTCTGCGTGCCCTCCATCTCGGAGTCCTTCATCTTCCCCGAGATGCCCGGGATCAGGGAGGCGAGCTTGCCCATGGGGCCCATCCCCTTGAGCATGTCGATCTGCTCGTACATCTCGTGGAGGGTGAACTTCCCCGCCATGATCTTCTTCGTGAGCTCCTCGGCCTTCTGGGCGTCGATCGCCTCCTGGGCCTTCTCCAGGAGTGTCTCGAGATCCCCCATCCCGAGGAGGCGAGAGATGAACCGGGGCGGTTCGAACTTCTCCAGGTCGTCGATCTTCTCCCCGACCCCGATGAAGACGATGGGCGCCTGGACCTCGGCCACGGCGGACAGGGCGCCGCCGCCCTTCGCGGTGCCGTCGAGCTTCGTGACGATGACCCCGGTGATCTGGACCGCGTCGTGGAACGCCTTCGCCTGGGGACCCGCCTGCTGTCCGATCGTCGCGTCGAGGATGAGGAGCCGTTCGTTCGCCTGGACCGCCTTGGCGACGGACTCGATCTCCTTGATCAGGTCGGGCTCGAGGGCGTGGCGGCCCGACGTGTCCACGATGAGCACGTCGAGGGCCTCGAGTGTCTTGAGCCCGTGCTTCGCGATCTTCACGGCATCCTTCTCGCCCGGTTCACCGTAGAAGCCCGAGTTGATCTGTTCGCTGAGTTGCTTGAGCTGATCGTAGGCCGCGGGTCGGTGGACGTCGGCGGCGACCAGGCCGACGGACAGCCCCTTCTTCTGGAAGAACTTCCCGAGCTTCCCCGCAGTCGTCGTCTTGCCCTGACCGTACAGGCCCACGAGGAGGATCCGCTGCTTCTCCAGGGGGACGTCCCGCGTCTGGCCGAGGATCTTCACGAGCTCCTCGTAGATGATCCGGACCACATGCTCCCGCGGGCTCATCCCCGGCGGGGGCGTCTCGTTCAGCGCGCGGTGCTGGAGGTTCTTCGTGATCGTGAGGGCGAGCTGGACGTTCACGTCGGCCAGGATGAGCGCCCGCTGGATGTCCCGGACGATCTCCTTGATCAGGGCCTCGTCGACGTAGCTCGCACCCGCGATCTTCCTCAACGCGGCACGAAGGCCCTCTCCGAGCTTCTCGAGGACCATAGCCAGGGACCAACGAGGCCAGGGGTCTTAAGGTTTGAGCCGCGCCGGAGAGTGAGACGCACCGTGCCTGGTCAGGGTGGCTGCTCTTGTCCGGTATCCGGCTGCGGAACCCCGCCCGACTCGCGAGGAACCTCGGAGACCCGCGTGAGCACGAGATAGATGAGGATGGCGGCGAG
>DASQGG010000102.1 GCA_035632695.1 Thermoplasmata archaeon | reverse complement strand
CGGGCGACGTCCTCGGGCCCCATGTTCGTCGTCATGATCCAGAACTTGGCGAACATGACCGAGCCGACGATGAAGATGAAGAGGTAGACGCCGAGGTGGATGAGCACCTGGAAGTACGAATGGCCCTTCAGGTAGACCCCGTACTGCACCGGGTTGAAGAGCGGCAACAGCCAGTCCGCGACGCCGTTCACCGTGGACACGTAGAATGCGAACCCGCCGATCGGCGTGGTCTGCTGGATCTGGCCTGAGGTCACGCGGAGATCCGTGGCCGCCGGGTACGCGCCCAGCCACCATTGGTGTCCGATCAGGGGCCACTCGGGGTGCTGCCAGAAGAGGAGGGAGAACATGCTCACGTTCGCGAGGACCGCGGCGACCAGGATCACCGGGATGTTCGAGGCGTACATCAGGCGGATGGGGTACCGACCTCGGGCGCCGCGGGCGAGGCCGTGGGCCAGGGGCAGCTCGATCCGCGTGGACTCCACATACGCAACCATGAAGAAGATGGCGATCGTGCCGAACAGCGCGATCAGCGGGTTGGGTTGGCCCACCATGATCTGCTCGATCCCGGTCTGGGAGAGCTGGGAGGCGGGCATGTTCCCCAGGAAGTACAGGGTCTTCGGGATCGCGCCCGCGGGCACCGCGGAGCTTGCGGAGGAAGGCTCCCAGTTGAACGTGCCCGTGAAGATCTGCTGGGCCACGCCTCCCGCGATGAACAGAGAGATCCCGGAGCCGATGCCCCACTTGGAAACCACTTCGTCCATGAGGAACACGAGGTAGGATCCGAGGAAGAGCTGGAGGATGATCAGGAGCTTGGCCAGATTGGCGCCGTTCCCCGCGGGGATGAGCCCGAACAGCGCGGCCCCGTTCAGGCGCGTCACGAACCCGGCGGCGGGGGTCAGGAACCCGTACACCTGAGGGATCGCCTCGACGAAAATCATGATGATCACAAGGAACTTCTGGGTCCCCTGGTAGACGCTCTTATCCTCGTCGTCCTCGAGGTCCAGGTTGATGATCTTGGCGCCCGCGAAGAGCTGCATGATGATGGAGGCCGTGACGATGGGGCCGATCCCGAGGTGCATGAGGGAGCCCTGGGCGCCCGCGAGGATCGCGCGAAGGCTCGAGAAGAAGTCGATTACGTTCGTGCGATCGAGCCCGTAAATGAAAATGTTCGTCATGACGAAGTACAGGACGAGGACCGCGACGACCCAGAACATCTTCGTCCGGAACTGGACGTGTCCCTCAGGCCGCGTGACCGCGGGGAGGCGGTCCGTGAGCGGCTTCAGGGCGTAGAGTCTACTCTTCTTCTTCTCCTCGAGGGGCATCGCTTACTCCTTGGATTCCTCGGGGAGGAGAACCTGTCCACCGGCCTCTTGAACTTTGGCCCGAGCCTGCTCCGAGGCGGCGGCCACGGTGATCTTGAACGCCGACGCGATCCGGCCGCTGCCGAGGAGCTTGCCGATGCCCGCCGCGGTCAGGTCGACCTCCACGGCCGCACCTGCGCGTTTCGCATGCCCCTGGGCCTCGAGTTCGGGGACGCGGTGGGCGAGCTGCTCGAGGTCGATCACGGTGACCTCGCTCTTCTGGGCGTGCCGCGTGAAGCCGTGCCGGCCGAAGTGGTCCGGGTCGTACTTGACCATGAACTTGAACTTGTGCTTGTGAAGCCCCGCGTTCCCGGTCCCGCCGCGTCCGCCCGCTCCGCGACCATGCTTCTTGCCCCGACCGTGCGTTCGGCTCCCACGAAGTTTCCGGGTCCTACTTGGCATCTTTGGAACCTCCCTCGAACAGCATCCGGTCGATGAGCTCGTTGATCGCCGTGCCCCGGTATCCCAGGTCCCCGCCGTCGTTGAAGCCCCGCTTGATCGCGCGGAGCCCCTTCACGGGGGGATGCAGCCGCAGGACGGGGCGAAGGTCCGTGACCTCGCGCAGGTTCGCCTCCCCCTTGGCCACGGCCTGGCTCAGATCCCAGATGGACTTGAACTTGCTGTGGGACTTGACGAACGCATCGTCGATCGGCTTGTCGCCCACCGCGCGGCCGCGTCGAAGGAGGGCTTTCGCGAGGGTCTGCTCGTCCACCTCGCCCCACGTCACGAAATCCTTCACGACCTTGAGCATGCCCGCGTACGTGGGGTCCTGGGGGACGATCACGCAATGGTTCTGGCGGGTGAGGTGGAGCATCTTCAGGGTATCCGAAACCGTGTCCCGGAGGTCGTGCTTCCCGCGCAGGCGGATCACGGCGAAGCTCATGGCTTCTCCACTCCGTCCGCGGGTTCGTCGTCCGTCTGTTCCGCCTTCGCTTCCTTCTCCTCGTGCGCTTCCTCCGCGAGGTCCGTGCCCTCGATCCGTCCCTCGGCGGTGAGCTCCGTCGCGGCAGCCTCGGGCGGTGCGGCGGCCGTCTTGTGCACATAGACCTGCTCGGCGCCCTGGCGGATCTTGAGACGCTCCGCGAGGTCCCCCGGCACCTTGATTCCCGCGGTCTTCCGCAGCGCATCGAATGCAGCGAGGGCGTAGTTCACCGTGGTCTTCGTGTGTCCCTTCGTGAACCCCCAGGCGTCCGTGATGCCCGACAGCCGGAGGATGCTCTTGGCCACGTCGCCGACGGCCAGGCCGACCCCTTGGGGTGCGGGCTTCAGGGAGACCTCTACGGAGCCCGATGCGCCGACGACCTTGAAGGGGAGGGAATGGGCGCGGTAGCACCCGCACTCCCAGGAGCCGCAACCGCGCTTGACCTCAATCATGTTGGTCTTCGCGTTGTCGATCGCGCGGCGGATCGAGGGACCGACCTCACGCCCACGGGCGCGTCCCAGCCCTACGAAGCCGTCCTTGTTTCCGACCACGCACGTGATCACGAAGTTGACCCGGCGGCCCGAGTCCGTCATCCGTTGCACCATGTTCACGTCGAGGACTTCGTCCTCCGTCTCCGGGAGGAGGATGTCCACGATCTCCGGCTCGCGGATCGGGAGGCCGCTCGAGATGGCCTCGCCCATGGTCGTGACCTGCCCGCTCAGGACCATCTTCCCGAGCTTCGTCTTCGGCGCCCATTGACTGAGGTCCCGCTGTGGCCGCGAGTCCCGCGGAGGGCGGGAGCCACGCTGCCGCCGCCCGGGCATCAGCTCGCCTCCAGCTTCGCCTTGACGGCCTCGAACGACTTCACGACGGCGTCCCCGATGTGCTCGCCCCGCACGCGCGCCTTGGTCGGGAGGATCTCCTTGCTGTGGGGGACCTGCATGCCCGCGTCGAGCAACCCCTGGAGGGCGGCGAACACCCGGCCCCCCCTGGTCGGCTCTTGCAAGCCGATGTCCAGGACCGCGGCCTTGATGCCCTTGGCCACCGCGCGCTTCCCGGCCAGGTAGCCCGTCAGGTAGGCCGCGGGGACGTTGCCAGTCCCCACGGACCAGCCGTGCTCCTTGAGATCCAGGGACTGAGCCGCCGCGAGCACCCGATCGCCGGCCGCGTCGGCCTCGACGATCTGCACCAGCGTCTGGTTCAGCGTCTTGCGCACAACGGCCCGGGGCATGGCGCTCCGGAGCAATCGCTGTCGTCGCCGGTAGTCCGTCTTCCCTTCACGGCGTCGCCGGAACGCCACACGGAAGTGGGGACCCTGGGCTTTCATTTCGCCGCCTCCTTGAGAACGCCTGCCATTTGGAGTTGCTGGGTCAGGTGCGCCTTGGATTTGAACATGCCGCCCTTCGCCTGGCGGTAGAACCTCCGGTAGGTGTGGACGTCGATGCGTCCCTGGGTTTTCAGCTCGCGGAGGTAGGCCCGGAGCCGCCGGATCGTTCCGATCCACTGGACCTTCTTGGGCGCGCGAGCGTTCGCGGAGCCCCGGCGCGTCCCCTGGCCCCGGCGGCGGCCCTTCCGCTTCTGCATCGCGCGGAGACGCGTGCGGCCGCGCGAGACGCCTCGCTCCTCGCGCTTCGTGACCACATTCCTCCGGATGAGCTCGCGGACCTGCTCGCGCGTGATCGCGTCGAAGACATTCTCCTGCTCCGCGGGGTCCGTCGTGATGCGCACGCGGTTGATCCCACAGCCCAGGATCTCGGAGGCCAGGCGGCGCTGATGGTCGAACCTCATTCGGTCACCATCCGGTTCAGGACCCGGAGGCCCTTGTCGTCGCACGACTTCTCGATGAGCTCACGCTTGCGCGAACCGACTCCGTGGGCGATCCGCACGGCCTGCTTCGCCGGGTCGAGACCGTCGAGCTGGCGCTCGTTGTGGACGAGGACCTCCTGGAAACCGCTCGGATGCAGCCCGCGGACGTCGCGGGGTCCGCGATAGCCCACGGAGGGGAGGTTCCAGCGGTAGCCGAAGTGGCGGCGGAGCTTGGACTGGCCGCCCTGGGGCTTCCGCCACTCGTCCCCGAACTTCTTGTAGCGGAACCACTCCTGTCGGTGGAACGCAGGACGGTGCATGGACCGGGAGGCGCGCAGGGCGAGGAGCCGTTTGATTCGGGGTTCGAGCTTGGGTTTCAGGTTCGGCTCGTACTCGGTTTCGGCCCCCTCTTCCTTGGTCTCTCCCTCTTCCTCCTTTCCCGCGCCCTTCCGCGGCTTCTTGGCGGGCTTTTTCGGCTCCTCCTTGGGAGCCTTCTTGACGGGCTTCGCTGCGGCGGGCTTCTTCCCTTCCGCGGGCGCCTCCTTCGGCTTCGGCGCCTCGGCCTTCGCCTCGGGCGTGGGCGCGGGAGCCGCCTTCGTCTCCGCGGCGACGTACCCGGACAGGCGCGTGCGGAGGTCGTCCACGCGACCCTCCGTGCTCAGCCCGAACGATTCGCACCAGGCGACGAGGTCGGCCTTGCGGGCCGCCCGGATCTCCTGAGGAGTCGGGAGCTTGGGCTTCGCCGGCGCCTCCGGGGGCGCCTCGGGCAACGCCTTCTTTCGCTTCTTCGGCGGTTCCGCAGGAGTCGCGTCTTCCTCCGGCATGATCAGACCTCCCCGGCCTTCCTCGTGATGTAGATGCCGTCCTGGAAGACGCGCGGGTCGAACCCTCGGATGCGGGTCGCCTGCTCGATGTTCGCGGCCGTCTGCGACACGGCCTCGATGTCGGGACCCGTGAGGACCACCTGGTCCCCCTTGACCTCGACCTTCGTGGCGCCGAGAATCCTCGCTTTGCGGGGGAACTTCTCCCCGAGGAAGTTCTCGATGAGGAACTCGGGACCCTTCACGGTCGCCTTCACGGGGAAGTGGCTGTAGACAATCTTCATCTCGTACGTGAAGCCCTGGGTGACGCCCAGGATCATATTCCGCACGTGGGCCGCGAACGTCCCGACCAACGCGCCTTCGCGGCGCTTCGGGAACTCGGAGCGCACCCGGACCTCACCGCCCTCGACAACCAGGGAGACCCGCGGGTGGGAGAGCGTCCGTTGGAGGGTGACGCCCTTGCCCGATACCACGACTTGGTCGTCCTGGAGGTGGACCTGGACGCCGTCCGGGATCTTCACGCGCTCCTCTTTGAGACCGGTGATTGGCATGGTCCACCTCAGTACACGTAGGCGAGGAGCTTCCCGCCCACCCCGATTTCCTTGGCCCTCGTCTGGGAGATCACGCCTTCCGTGGTGGTCAGGATGAGGACGCCGAAGTCCTGAGCGGGAAGGTACCGCGCCTCGTACTTCTCGAGGTCCGTGCGCCGCACGGAGAACCGCGGCTTGATCACGCCGCAAGAGTTGATCGTGCCCACGAGCTGGACGCGGTAGATGCCGCCGCGCCCGTCCTCGACGAGTTCGAAGGAGTGGATGTACTGGGACTCCTGCATGACCTTGAGCACCCGGCCGATGAGCTTGGACGCGGGGCGGATGAAGCACTCGTGCTTCCCCGTGGCCTCCGCGTTGCGGATCGTGACCATGGCGTCGTTCAGGGGATCGTGCAACATGGGGTCACCTCAGCTGTACTTGCGGAAGCCCAGGTCGTACGCGATCTCGCGGAAGCACTGGCGGCAGAGATGCAGCCCGTACCGCCGCACGATGCCCCGCTTCCGCCCACACCGCAGACAGCCCTTCTTCCGGCCAAACTCCTTCGTCCGCTTCACTCGACCACCTCGGTTCCGAAGTGGGTCTTGATGAACTCGATGCCCTCGGCCCGGGTGATTCGATGACGCTGCGGGATCGGGCGGGCGCGGACGCGCCGCCTCGCGACGCGGAACCCCGGCCGCTGGAGGCTCACGGCGACGTCCATGCCGAACACGCCGATCTCGGGGTCGTATTTCATGCCCTCGAAGTCCGTGTAGTCGGGAACGCCGAAGGAGAAATTGCCGCGAGGATCGAAGCTGTACGCCGGGAGGCGGTTGTTCCGGATGGACAGGGCGCGCTTGAGGAACGATTCCGCCTCGGCGCCGCGCAGCGTCACCTTCGTGCCGATCGCCATGTTCTTCCGCACACCCCAGTCCCGCACGGCCGCGTGGGCCAGGGTCTGGGTCGGCTTCTGCTGGGTCACGAGCTGGAGGACCTTTTGGGCCTTGACGAGCTTGTCGCCCGCCTCGCCCACGCCGACGTTCACGACGACCTTCTCGATCCGGATCTCGCGCATGCCCGCCATGGTCCCACCTAGAGCGCCGAGACCTCCGGCAGCTTGACTTCCGCGGCCTCCTTGCCCACGACGAACACCTTGTCGACGTCCGTGGAGAAGCCTTCCTTGAACGTGACCACGTTCGCCCTCGGGTTGCGCGTCTTCTGGACCGCGAGGACGTGAGCGAGCTCCCCCACGTGCTTGCCGCCCGTGATCAGCGCGGTGGCGCCCTCCGCGAGATCGAAGTGAGCCAGGACCTTCTGGTCCGGCACGCCGAGCTTGAGGGTGGTCCCCGTCTTGTGTGCGTCCTTGGGCAAGAGCACGTTGCGACCGTCGTGGAGGTTGATCTGCGTCTTCCCCCCGCGGACCGTCGTCTTGTTCTCGATCCGACACAGCTTCCACTTGGCCTCGGGCGCCTCGACGGTCTGCAGGTTCATCCGCCCGCGGTGGTCGACGAGCATCCGGTAATGGGCCTTCGTGTCCTCCAGGGAGACCACGTCCATCAGCCCGACCGGGAACTTGGGGTTCGTCACGGGGCGGCCGTCGATGAGGACGTGCCGGCCGTTGAGGATGTGCCGTGCCTCCCGGGCCGTGTCGCAGACATGGAGCATGTCGCGGAGGATGAGGCCCACGGGAACGGAGC
>DASQGG010000101.1 GCA_035632695.1 Thermoplasmata archaeon | reverse complement strand
ACGAACTCCGCGTACACCTGGAACCCCGCGGATGACACGTTCAATTACTCCGGCCACAGCTACGTCTACGAGAAGATTTCCTTGGCCCGTAACTGGAACCAGCGACGCATGGAGCAGGAGGTCAAGCGCCGGCTGGACCTGTTCGACTACATGAAGCGGACCGGCGTGCAGAACTACCGCGAAGTGGCGAGGATTGTGTCCTCGTACTACAAGGACCCCGAGGGCATGATCAAGCTCGTCCGCGACACGCTCGCGGCCCAGGGCGTCCAAACGGTCGCCGCGTGACCCTGGCGGCCGGCGCAAACCATCCTCTCACGCCAGGCGCGTCCCTCGGCCCGAGACACGGATGTGCCCGTGCGGGACCCGTTCGAAAGGACAACGAGCGCGCATGGACTAGACGCCGCGCACACAGTCGAGACGCGGACTGACGTGCTCGCATCGATTGGGGCACCTCTCGCGCCCCCCCGGCGGCAGCCGACGCGGGACTGCAGCGGCTCGCGCGCGACGCGGGATTCCGCGACATCCGAGTCGACCGCCCCAGCTTCGAATCCTTCGTTCGAGAGGCGGGGCTGTCGGACGCTAAAACGGCCTTCGTTCGAGGGGCAGGCGGCGGAGACATCCTAAAGGCCCGTCGGGCCTGAGCCTAGCGGCCCGCGCTCGATCATCCGCTACACGCGCACGATGAGCGATGCAGCGGACGGGAGCAAGAACACGAGCGTGATGACGAGGACGCCGGCGAGGCGATGCACGGTCCAGAGGAAGGGCATCGGGTCCTCATGCGGGAGGCACGCCAAGCCCGTTCCGATATCGTTCGGCTCTAGGCGAACGGATCCTCGGCGCTCACGCTCGCCCGTGGAAATGGAGAAGGGAAAGGGAAAGGGGGAAGGCGAGCTCAGAGCTCGTCTCCCTGGGTCTGGTCGCCGGACGACTGGTCCGAGGTCTGGTCCTGGGCGCCGGTTTGGTCGCCTTCCGTCGAGGGGCGTTTGATGATGCGCTTCTGCACGACGGGGGCGGGCGTCACGGCCTTGCGGATCACGGGCCGTGCCGCGTTGGCTTGGGCGCCCGCCGCCTGGGAGCCTCCCGCGGGGCCTTGGTCGCTCGTGGGGGGCGGGGCAACGACGGCCCGCGGCCTCGCCGGGGGCGCCATCCCGCCGGTTCCCGGGCCTCCGCCTGCGGGCGGGCGCTTGTCCTCCTTCATGAGGGAGCCGCACTTGTGGCAGACGGTTGCCGTCACCGAGTTCAGGGTGCCGCAGACGGGGCACGGCTTGGAGCCCATCTTGCGCATCTCCTCTTCCTCGCGGAGCCAGTCCTCGAAGGTCAGGAACGTGGGCTGCTTGCGCCACCACTCCTGGAACTCCTTGTCCGAGAGGGCCCGGCCGAGCTGTCGGGAGGCGTCTTCGCGGAACTTCTGCACGACCTCGTCGTACTGCAGGCGCATTTTCTCCTGGTAGTCCGCCATCTCGACCTCGCCGGTCGCGAACTCCACGCCGCACTCCGGGCACTGCTTCACGTCGACCGGGATCCACGCCTGGCAGTTCGAGCACTTCGCCATGTCCTTCTCGAACTCGACACCGCACTTCGGGCAGACCGTCGCGTCCTCGGGGATGAAGGCGCCGCACTCACCGCATTCCACCATCTTGCCGAGGCCGTACACCTTGAAGTAGACCGTCACGCCGATCACGATGGCGGCCACTGCGGCCAAGATGATCAAGAACAGCCACCACGGGATGCCCAGCAGAGGCACATTCGTGCTCAGGAAGGGCACGTTCCGCTTCACGACGATGGACGGGTTCGCAGGGGCGATGGTCCCCTGGGAGGACGAGACCCGGAGGGTGTACGTCCCGTCGGGCAGGTCGTTCAGCTGAATGCTCGCCGTGAACAGGCCGTTCGAATCCGTGGTCGCGTTCACGAACTGGGCGACGGAACCGTCCGCCCGGACGATCGCGATCGTGACCGTCAGGCTTGGGATGCCGTTCTGCGCCGCCGTCGTGTCCCGCACGACGCCCGCGACGCTGACCAGGTCCGTCGGCCCGAAGGGGGTTCCTGGGACCGGGCTATACAGGATCACGGTGCCCTGGGGCGCGTTCACGTTCATCGTGATGTTCACGTAGTCGTTCGCGTACCCCGCCCCGCCCTCGACGAGCGTGTGGTCCGGGTTGACCACGACGGTCAGGTGCTGGAGGCCCGGAATCGGGATGCCCGAGACCGCGACCGTGACGTTGGTCTCCGTGACCACCCCCACGCCGTCCGTCCGGCCGTACGCGAGCGAGTAGTTCCCGTTCAGGTAGACCGCCACGGAGGTGTTGTCCACCGGCGTCTGGCCGAAGTTGTGGACGTGCACGAGGATGGAGAAGGGCCGGTTCTGGCTCACGTTGAGGGTGCTGTACTCGGACGCGATCAGGGCGAGGTCCGGCTGCGAACGGACGGCCTGCACGACTTGGACCGCGTTGTTCGCGACCGCGTAGTCCGTGTTGCGCATCGACGTGTTCGCGGTCATCACGTAGACCGTGAGCGTGTGGTTGCCGACCGTGGTCGGGTGCCACTGGACCTCGAGGTTCGCGACCTGTCCCGCGCTCAGGCTGAACAGGGCTTGGTTCGAGACCAGGTTCCCCGCCTCGTAGATGACCAGGCGGGCTCCCGAGGCAGGACCCGTGCCCAGGTTGTGGACCGTTACGTCCACGGGCACGTTGTTGTTCGCCACCGGCGTCACGGGGAAGTGAACGTCCGTGCTGCTCACGATGGCGAGGTCGGGCCAGGCGATCAGGGAGACGGCATGGGTCGCGATGTTGTTCGTGAGGTTCGTCTCGGGAATCGCGCTCGGGCCCGCGGGGTCGCCCGTGGGCGGGTTCACGACCACAGAGAGAGTCAGGCCCATCTCGAAGCTGCCTTGGACCGTGTAGGGCGGAGCAATGGCTTGGGCGTCGCCGTTCGCGGGGACGGAGGCCACGGACACGTTCGCGATCTCGTAGCCCGCGGCCGAGTACGCGCTGACCGGCGAGTCCATGACGCCGTCGCCGTTCGCGTCCACGTTCGTGGAGAAGAAGACCACAGGCACGTTGGTCACGGGGTTGGCGCCCGTGTTGTGGATCGTTGCCGTGATCGTGAACGGCCGGTTCAGCGGCTGGGAGTCCGAGACCCCGTTGCCGCCGGAGATGACCACGCTGATGATGGTCAGGTCAGGCGTGAGGCCCGGGACGGGCAGGGCGACCCGCACGGGCAGGTTGTTGTCCGCGGCCGTGATGCTCGGGTACGGGACGAACGAGGCCGCCGCGCTCCCGACGTAGGTGCCCGGATAGGTCCCCGTGGTCTCGTAGTTCCCGAACGAGTTCGCGTTGGGGAGGCTCGCCGAGGTGATCTGGTCCGTCCACAGCGGGATCTGGGCCACGCCGTTGGAGCCCGTCGTGTTGAAGTTGGCGGCGATCCTGCCGATGTACGCGAGCGTCGTCGAGCTGGGTACCTGGGCGTTCCCATTGTCCGGGTACGTGGCCGTCGAGCTCCCGACATGGGACCAGATGGTCGCACCGACCAGGGGCGTGCCGTAGGGATCCGTGGCCTTCCCCCACATCCAGCGGAAGATGTCCACGAAACCGCCCGTGAGGGGCACCATGGCCGGGAGCCGCAGGTACTGCGGTGTCGCATCGCTCTCCGCCTGGTCGAGGGTCATGTTGTAGAGGTACGCCTTCGAGGTGGCATCGAGGGTCATCACGTTGTGGATCTGCCAGTTGTTCGAGAAGTCGATCCCGACGTAGGAGTCGTACACGTACAGGGTGGAGCCCGCCGTCAGGCTCAGGTTCTTGGCGGACATCCCGGGCTGCGTGTTCTCGTAGATCTTCTCGATCGTGGACTTGTACAGGTACGCCGTGGAGCCGGCCAGGGTCATGATCGCGGACCCGTCGTTGTCGCTAATCCACGCCGGGGAGCCGAGGCCGCCCAAGTCCGAGTCCGAGAAGCCCGTGATCGTCGAGGCGGACATGTTCAGCACGGACCCCGAGTTTAGGTTCAGCGTCCCGGGGAACTTGAGCATGGAGCCCGTCCGCATCGCGAGCGTCCCGTTCACGGTGGCCGCGAGCTTCACGTACGGGTTCAGCGTGTTCGTCGACGTCGTGAGCGTGGAGTTCAGCAGGATGATGGACCCGCCCGCGTCGATCGCGAGCGCGTGGACGTGGGTCGTGTCTTCCACGAAGCTGATCCCGCCGTTCTGGAGGGTCAGGCTGCCGCCGTTGCGGATGTACAGGTTCCCGTCCAGGTAGAAGAACATCCCGGAGCAGGTCTGCGGCGCCGTCACCACCCAGTTGCCCGTGAGGAGCGTGCTGGACTGGCCGCAGTTGTCGGCGCGCACCGGAGGCGTCAGTACCGTGACGACGCCTAGGAGGCCGCCTACGGCCAGCAGCGAGACAATCATAAGGCTCAGCGCCTTGCCATTTCGAGTGGCTCGGTCAGACATCGCTAGACCTCCCGGGGAGGAGTCGGAGAACGAGCGCCCTAGGACTACTTCCGGTGGGCATGTGGGCGGCCCATCCTGGGGCTCTTTATAAATAGCTTACCGAGCGATTATCTATCTCGATAGCGACGTGTCCCCGGACGCGGAAACGAGCCCGTTTTCATGGAGGGATTGTTTTAATCTGTGAATGGATATTAAAATAAGGGGTCTGGCCTCGCGCGAGCCCTGTTCTGGGCACGTCGTCGCGGGGCCCGGTGGTGTCCCCAGTGGGCCTAGATGACCTTCTTCTTGAGGACCTTCTTGACGGTCGAGACCTGGGCCTTCCTGCCTGATTTGTCGTCTTCGGGGGACAGCCGGTGACCGCAGGCGTAGCACATGATCGCGTCGCTCGAGATCATCGTCCCGCACGACGGACACGGGAGCTCGCCCTCCGCCGAGGTCTCTTCCGTGACCTCCTCTTCCTGCAAGCGGTGACCGCAGGCGTAGCACATGATCGCGTCGCTCGAGATCATCGTCCCGCACGCGGGACACGGTACCTCGGCCCCGGCAGGTTCCTCCTTGACCTCAGGCTGCACTTGGACCATGGGCTTCGTGGCGGGCTTGGCGGCCGCCGGTTGGGGGGTGGGCTGCGGCGAAACGGCCGGCTGGGGTCGGGCCGCCGCAGGAGCCGGGGCCGGTCCTGCCGGTCGAGGGGCGGTCGCCGCGGTGGGAGCGGAAGCCTGGCCCGGTTGCGTCTGCTGCGTTCGCAGGCTTTGCTCGAGCGCTAGGAGCTGCTTCTCCCTCTCCGCGAGCCGCCGCGTCTCGTCCGCGATTCGGGTCCGGCTCTGGGCGAGGGCCTGCTCCTCCGCGGCCAATGCTTTCTCCTGATCGAGCTGCTGACGCCCCTTGGCGATCTGGCTCTCGAGGGCGGCCTTGTGGTCCTCGAGAACCTTCAGGAGCTGTTCTTGTCGTTGGGCAATCTCACCTTTGCGGGAGGCGATTTCGTTGGCGTGGGCCGCGGACTCCTCGTGGCGTTTCGCGATGTCGTCCTCGCGCTTCACGAGGGACTCGAGGCGCTTCGCGAGCTCCTCTTCGCGCTGGACGAGGCCTTGCTCCTTGGACAGCACCTTCTGCTTCGTCGATTCGAGTTCCTCGTTCCGCTGATCGAGCGCGCGTTCCTGCTGCTCGAGCTCCTTCTCGCGGGCCCGCATGCCCTTCTCGCGGCCGGAGAGCGCGTCCCGCTCCTCCGCGAGGCCCGCCTTCTCCTGGTCCAGGGACTGCCGGTCCTCGGCGAGTTTGGTCTCTCGCTCCTGGAGAGCCGCCTCGCGGTCCTTGAATTCCGCGTCCCGAGTCTTGATGCTCTCCTCAAGCTTCTTCAGTGCGTCCAGCGCGTCCAAGATCGATCCATCGGCCATTTACGGTGCCCTCCCGCGGTGTCGGTTCCGACCGCGGCGCCTCCCAGGCATCCGCGGTTCGAGTGGGATCATGTGGGGCTTCCCCCCGTATCGAAGATCGGCCCCAGCACGGTAAGACCGCCCTTCCTAGGTTCGATCGCGTGTTTCTCCATGGAGTGGTCGACCGCGCGCATCTTCTCCACCTGGAGGTAGCGCACGAGCTTCCCGTGGGAGTGGTCCAGTCCGAGCATGACAATGCCGTCCACCAGGAAGCCCTCGTTGCCGAGCATCTGGCTGTCGCCGCCGAGA
>DASQGG010000100.1 GCA_035632695.1 Thermoplasmata archaeon | reverse complement strand
AGTTCAATTCGCGCGCGCACGGGATGGGTGCGCTCAGTGGTACGTGTCGCTATCTACACTAGGGTATCGACCGAAGACCAAGCCAAGGAGGGCTTCTCCTTGGCCGCTCAGGAAGAGAGGCTCCGGGCGTACTGCCAGGCTCGCGGATGGGAGATCGCCGGCACATACCGGGACGATGGACATTCGGGGCGGACCGTGAAACGGCCCGCCTACCAGAAGATGATGGAGGAGCGCGCGGCCTGGGACACGATCCTGGTCCTCAAGATGGACCGGATTCACCGCAACTCGCGGCACTTCATGGAGATGATGGAGGACCTGGGCGGGACCGGGAAGGACTTCGTCTCCGCCACGGAGTCCCTGGACACGACGACGGCCATGGGGCGTTTCGTGATGGACATCATCCAGCGGATCGCCCAGCTCGAGTCCGAGCAGATCGGCGAGCGTGTCTACATGGGCATGTCCCAAAAGGCAAAGGCCGGCCCCGGGGTACTTGGCTTCCCCGCACCGCTGGGCTACGAGGTCCGGGAGGGCTCGCTCCATGTCAACACTCAGGAAGCGGGCATCGTGCGGAGCATCTTCGATCTAGCCTTGGCGGGGAAGACCATGGACGCAATCGCCGCTGAACTCAACCACCGCGGTATCAGGACGAAGCGGAATCGCGACTGGACCGCGGTCAAGGTGTATCGGATCCTGCACAACCCCGTCTACGCAGGTCATCTTCGGTGGGACCGGTTCGAGCGGAAGGCCGAGCACGAGCCCATCGTACCCGCCGCAACGTTCAATGCGGTGCAGCAAGCCATCCGAGCGCGCGCCCCGTTCGCCACCGCACACGAGCCGCCTCTGACCCTGGAGGCCTGAGGCGTGCCCGACGGCCGGTGCCAGCGGTGCTGGGGGACCAAGAATCTCGTGAACCACGAGGTCGACGCGAATCCCCGCGGCGATCCGACCGTGCGGAGGGAGAAGGTGATCCTCTGCAAGCACTGCGCGGACACGGCCCCGACGGACGGCCTCCTGTTCTGGGAAGTGTACATGCGGTTCGGATCCACCCGAGAGATGCTCCAGCACTACGGGGTGGACGACGAGGAGGAGGCGCTCCGTCGGCTCTGCATGGAAAGGAACCTCAACGAGCGCGAGGTCGTGCGTCGCGCACGCGGGCAGCAGAGCGCCGAGGCGCTCAACGCGGCCACGAAGAAGACGAATTCCTTCCTCGCCTACGCCAGCCCGTACGGCTACGACTACGTGAACGGAGCCCTCCAGATCCGCCCCGAGGAGGCACGGGTCGTGTCCATCATCTTCCGCCGCTACCTCGAGGGGAAGGGCATCGCCAAAATCTGCCAGGAACTGAACCGGGAGGGCTTCCGGACGAAGACGGGGCGGGCCTGGGCCAGCCAGACGATCGCGAACATCCTGAGCAACCCGGTGTATTGCGGCCTCTCTCGTCTGAACGGGGGGATCAAGCGCGGAAAGCACGAGGCGCTCATTGAGCTCGACACGTTCAACCGCGTCCAGTCCGAAATGCAGCGCCGGATCCGCCGCCCGGACCAGCGGAAGATGGAAGCGCCGCAACTGAAGCTCGAGGACTACGTCGAGTAACCTCGGCTTGGCTCCCGGACCGTGCCATGCTTCGAAATGCCATGGTGGACGAAGCAGCCTACTCCACATCACATCGCGGCCGCGACGCAACGGGTCCGTTTAGCAGCGGCAGGCAATTCCCAGTCCGGGTTGGAAGTTATAGTTGCTCAACCATAACTCTACGGATCGGGCTGGCCATTCCGAATCGGACACGTTCCTCGTCGGCTTGCAGAACGGGTTGCCTGGGAGGATCCGCGCGGGGGCCACCCGTGTCCGTGTCGCAAAACCAGGGAGAAACGACCCACTTTCGGGCTTCCGTGCCGTTTACGTTCGGTAGTCCGTATGTAAACGGGAGCCCGCGGTTTCCCGCCTTGACAACACATAGTTCTATACGCACGCATAGAACTATGGATTCGGCGAGCATCCGTGGCAAAGCGTGTCAAGGACATCACGACAATCCAGTTGAGCCCGTCGACGCGGGATCGCTTGTACCGGCTGAAGTTTCGGGCTACCTACGACGAGTTCCTGACCGAGCTCTGCGATCTGTACGAGTCTGCAAATCACGATGGACAGAAATAGTCATCCAAAGTTGAGTATAGCACAAACGTATAATTTGCATTACAGTCCGGATACAGCTATACTTTTCCAAGCTTGATGCAAAAAACGGGGTTTCCGCCACCCCGCTGCAAGAGTTATCAGGCGGGAGGGCGTTCCGTCGAACCTCCATGATCCCCTGGGTCGAGAAGTACCGACCGACCACCCTCGACGGGATTGTCGGGAATCCCGCCGCGGTCGCCGAATTGCGGAGGTGGGCAGACGGTTGGGTCCGGGGAAGGCCGGACAAGAAGGCGGTGATCCTGCAGGGGGACCCGGGAATCGGGAAGACGACCGCCGCACTGGCGCTTGGGCGGGACATGGGTTGGGCGGTCATCGAGATGAACGCCTCGGACAGCCGCAACGCGGAGGCGATCGAGCGGACCGCGACGCGCGGCTCCGTCCTGCAGACCTTCTCACCCACCGGCGAGTTCCTGCAGACCCAAGAGGGCGGGAGGAAGCTCATCATCTTGGACGAGGCCGACAACGTCTTCGGGCGGGAGGACAAGGGAGGGATCGCGGCCATCGTGAGGTTGATCCAGAACACGCGGCAGCCTGTGGTCCTCATCGCGAACGACTACTACGCCCTGACCCGGCGGTCCTCGTCCCTGAGGCGTTCATGCCGGACCATTAAATTCCAACGTGTTAACAGGGCCGCCATGAAAAGTCTACTTCGGGATGTATCCCGCAAGGAGGACATCCAGGTCGACGAGGATGTCCTGGACTTCGTCATCGAGCGCTCCCAGGGCGACCTGCGCTCCGCGGTCAACGACCTGGAATCCCTCGCGACCGGGAGGAAGGAGCTGCACGGCGATGCGACGGCAGCCCTGGGGAACCGGGATCGGGAGCGGACCATCTTCACGGCCCTGGAAGAGATCTTTCGATCGGGGGACGCGCGGCGTGCGCGAGACTCCGTGCTCGGGCTGGACGAGTCTCCCGAGGACTTGATCCTGTGGGTGGACCACAACCTGCCCTACGAGTACGGCACCCCGGGCGATCGAGTGCGCGGCTTCGAGCGCCTGAGCCGCGCGGACATCTACCTGGGGCGCGTCCGGCGTCGGCAGGATTATGGCCTCTGGTCCTTCGCGAGGGAGCTGATGTCCGCAGGGGTGGCCACGGCACGCCGCGACCGACCCCGCGGCGGTCAGCTCGGGTTTCCTCAGTACCTCCTTCAGATGTCCCGTTCCCGAGGCATGCGGATGGCCCGGAACTCCCTGGCCAAGAAGCTGGGCCACTACCTGCACACGTCCTCCGCGGTCGTCTTGAACGATATCCTGCCCGCCTTCAAGGGACTCTTCTCGGGCGACGAGGAACTCCGGGTGCAGATGACCGCAATGCTCGGGCTCGACGGAAAGGAGCTCGCCTACCTCCTCGACGAGGCCGAAGACAGCCATCCCGTGAAGCATCTCCTCGAGCGGGCGAGCCGCGTTGAGGGCGCCCACAAGGCCGCCGAGTCGGGCAGGTCCGGCCTCGCGAACTTCGAGGAGACCCGGGATGAAGACTGAGCCCCTCGCTGCGCAGCGGCGGTTGGTCGGGC
>DASQGG010000099.1 GCA_035632695.1 Thermoplasmata archaeon | reverse complement strand
CCCTGGTCCTCCATCCCAAACTGCCGCGTCCCATAGATGCAAGACATCCGAAACACACCGGTCCGCAGGCCGTAGCTCCGGGCATACTCCTGCATGTACAGGTCGGCCGCGAGCTTCGACGCCCCGTAGGGCGTGTGGTGCGCATGGTCGGTCGCAAAGGTCTCCGGGATGCCCTCCGCGTACGTCTGGTCGCTGAAGGCGTACCGCGTGGCTCCCTCGTTCACGGGCACGTCGTTCGGGTGGTCTCCGTAGACCTTGTTCGTTGAGCAGAAGACCACGACTGGGTCGGACCCGCTTTTCCGGGCGGCCTCTAGGACATTGACCGTCCCGGCAACGTTGATGTCAAAGTCCGTTCGGGGGTCCTTTAAGGAGGCGGACACGGCGACCTGTCCCGCCGTGTGCACGACGACGTCCGCGTCGGCGATGGCTTTCTCGACCGACGCGGTGTCCCGGATGTCGGCGGTCCGACGCTCGACGCTTGGGAGCGTCCCGAGGTACTCCCAATTGAACCGGCTCACGGATGGCCCGAGGAAGTGGTCTCCCAGGATCTCGGACCGCGCGAAGGCGTCCAACGCTACCACGTGGGCCCCCTTCTTCGCGTAGCGCTCGACGACGTGGGAGCCTACGAACCCCCCGCCCCCCGTCACAACGACCTTCAGCGACTCACTCCTTGAGCCTCCCGCGTGGGAGGAGCTCTCTCGGGATAGTCTTCGTGCATGTATACTCTTTGAATCGATTCGCACCTCGTCGCGGGACGGCTGCCCCGGTCTCGCCCCGTCGGTTAGACGCCGCGCGCGACCTTGCGCGAGCCGCGCGTCCCCTTTCGGCTCGATGAAAACCCCCGGAATCACAGCCCGAGTTCGTCCCGCCCGATGAGGCCGCGTCGGCGGGGGCTCAGGGCATGCGTCCTGTCGCCACGCGGATTGGGCTGGGCAGGTTACAGACTGCCACGCCTTCGCATCGTGATGGAGCTCCCGATTCGCGGATGAGATGGCGCCGTCCTCGGAGAGGAGAAGCTCGACCTCCCGGAAGCCGGCACTTCCTCGCGATCGATAAGCATGGCCATCCCGCCGTCTGGGCACGGCACACGTTCGTGGCCTTGCGGAGAGGTCTGGCCACCAAAAATTCGTTGCGGGACGCACAAGCCCATGCTTCAGGATTTCGTCGAGTAGGCAAAGTCAGTCGGCGTCCGAAGAGTTCCCACCGTCACGGTCCTCGGGAAGCGCGCGATTGAAGAGCGCTCCGAGATGAATCCCAGTTCTGGTACCTGGCTCGAAATCGATTTGCAGCGAGCGCTCCGTCCACGAGCCCACGTAGTATATCTGGTATGCTAGCCGATCGCCCGACAGTGGTGCTCATGCGGGGACTTGACAACAAAGGTCCGATGAACGTGTGCCATGGGAGACCGACCCAGAAGGCGATCCAGTCTAAGCGCGTCGAAAACCTCTTTTCAAACATCACCCGGCTTCGATGCAGGAAATACGTCCCGCTAGCGCTCATCAGTCCGGTGGAGCGTCCGACCTTGTGCCATATTACCGCTCGCGGTTCGACGACTAGGCAGAAGCCTAGCCTTCGCGCTCGATAGCACCAGTCGGAGTCCTCGTGGAACATGAAGTAACGTTCGTCAAGCAATCCCACATCGTGGATTCTCGGCGTCGCAAACATAATCGCGCTCCCGTCCAAGTACCCATCAATCTCGTAGGGATTTCCCAGCCCATCCTCTCGTCTGGCCGTCCTGTGCCGTGTCCATCCTGTTCGAAGGTTGACGGACGAACCCAAAGACAGGACTCTGGTCTTTGTGTAGTAGTCCACTACCCTGGGCCCCACTGCCGCCACCGCTGGGGTGCGTTGCGCAGTCGCCAACATCCTCGTGATCGCTCCGTCGGCTACAACTAGGTCATTGTTGAGGAGTAAGCAAAAGGGCGCGTCGACCTCTGACGCATGTCGCAATGCTCGGTTGGCCGCGGCAGCGTAGCCTAGGTTATTCGCCAGCTGGACTATACGCACGTCTGGGAATACGTCTCTGAGTTTAGGCACCGAATCGTCACTCGAGGCGTTGTCGACCATGAGGATGTCCCAATCCGGGGAGCGCTGCCGGCTCAGAGATGTCATGCACTCCAG
>DASQGG010000098.1 GCA_035632695.1 Thermoplasmata archaeon | reverse complement strand
GAGCTCGAGGACGTCCACCTTGGCCTCGGCCCGCAGGTCGCGCACCTTCATCGGATCCGGATTCCCATCACAAGCGCCGGGATATGGAGTTTCGCCCCCCACACGCGGCGACTCGGTCTTGCCGTTCCTCCGGACGGGGCGCGCCTGGTCGAACGGAAGCAGCGGTGCTTCGCTTGTCTCGATGTAGCATGACGAAATTCTTTTTCGCGAGCGAATTAAACTTATAACGCCACAACCCGTTCAAGGGCAAGTCGATTGATTTGAATCGCATCAAGGTTGTGAGTGAGGTTGCGGAGCTGGTCCCCATCCTCCGCGCGGTCGATTCCGAGATCAAGAGCAACGTGTTCAAAGAGGTCACCGCGAACTGGCAGACGGCCAAGCAGATCGAGGAGAAATTCGGGGCCGAGGGCCTCGACGCCCTCCGATTCTTCGAGAAGATGAAGCTCGTGGAGACGAAATGGCAGACCGGGGCGGGCGCCTCGCCGGAGAAGGCCTACCATGCCTTCTACTCCTCCTTCCACATCAATGCGACGGCCCCCGTCCAGGAGATTTCCGACGTGCTCCACGCCGCCATGATGCCCGAGGCGGACTACGAGAAGATCGAGAGGAGCATCTTCGACATGATCGGGCCCGAGGGCAAGTTCTCCGGGGACGTGTCGGATGCGCTCAAGGTCACGCAGACCATGCTCAAGGCGCTCGTCAAGCGTTCGCCGAGGCTCGACTTCCGCGGCCATCGGATCATCCGGTTTGAGGACTGACCCGGTGATCACCGTCCTGCGGCTCGGGCACCGACCCGCGCGGGACAAGCGGGTCACGACCCATGTGGCGCTCACCGCGCGTGCGTTCGGGGCGGCGCGTGTGCTCGTGGACACGAGGGATTCGGCCCTTGAGAAGACGGTTCGAACCCTCGTACGCCGGTTCGGCGGGCCGTTCGAGATCGAGACGGGAGTCCAGTGGCGCCGCGTCCTGCGGGAGTTCCCCGGCACCAAGGTCCACCTCACGATGTACGGCCTCCCCCTCGACGAGGTGCTGCCACGAATGCCGCACGACGACCTGCTCGTGATCGTGGGCGCCGAGAAGGTCCCCGCGGATCTCTACCGGCAGGCGGACGTCAACGTGGCGGTGGGAAACCAGCCCCACTCGGAGGTCGCCGCGCTCGCCGTGTTCTTGGATCGCCTCCTGGGGGGCGAAGGGCTTCGGCGGGAGTTCCGAGGCCGCATCCGGATCCGGCCGAGCCCGCGGGGGAAGGACGTGGTCGACGAACCGGGCTAGCCGGCGAACCTTTATCTCGCGCCGCTCCGCATCCTTTGCCGTGGCGCGATCCCGGGTTTCTGCGCTGGCTCTCGGCTTCCTGCTGGTCGCGCTCGCCGGGAATGCGACGGCAACCTCCGTGGACCGTCCCTCCTGGACCGCCGGGGATTTCTGGACGTACCGCACGAACACGACGTTGACCCCGGGTCTCAACCTGACCGGGACCGCGACGTCCACGGTGACGGGGACCACCGCCACGGCCACGGGAGGGACCCCGGTGGACGCCTACCGCGTGGTCCTCACGGGATCGGGGACCGCGGCGGGGCACCTGACCACGGGGAACGGGACCATCGCCGTGACCGGGAGTTGGACGCTGACCGGCGAGGAGCGGTTCGAGCCTCGGGATCTACACCCCATCTACAGCCTCCTCGACCTGTCCGTGAACGGGACCTACCAGTATGTGGTCCCCTATTCCCTGCGGCTCCAGAACACGACTACGTACGCGATCCTCTCGGACGGCTGGGGCTACCCCTGGGTCGCGGGATCGTCGGGGAACGTCACCGCCGCCTACAACTTCACCCAGGACCTCTACAGTTCCTCCGGCGGGCATGTCCACCAGAACGGGACGGGCCGGTGGACGCTCGGATTCTCCTTGGGCGACGCGGTCCAGCTGAGCGCCCCGGCTGGGACGTTTGAGTCCTTCCCCGTGCGTGAGGCCGCTCCCGACGGAACCTGGCAGCGGCTCTTCTACTCGGCTGCGGTGGGCAACAACGTGCGGACGGAATCGTACGACCGCGGAGGCAACCTGACCGCCGTGAGCACCCTCGTCGCGTATCGGTACCACGCCGCGGAGCCGTCGAACTGGCTCGGGCTCTCCACGGACCAGTGGCTTCTCGTCCTCGGCGCTGTGGCGGTTGCCGCGACCGCAACGGCGTTCCTGGTCGTCCGGCGGCGCCGCATCCGGCGGAATCGATCCCGCGGTGATGAGAGCCCCCGCGAACCTACATCAGGTCCTCGAGGTCCGTGAACACGTCGGGCAGGTGGATTCTGATCGTGTGGCGCGTCGTCTTCGGCGTGTAGAGGAGTCCGGCCCGTCCCCGCTCCACGACGTCCTGCTTCCGCACGTTCTTCTCCTTGGCGGTGGGCCACAGGCCCAAGTCGACGACGTCCGAGAAGTAGTCGATCACGTACGCGGGCACGCGGCGGCACCCAAGCCGGCGCAGGGCCTCGTACCGGTGGTGGCCGTCCAAGATGACCCAGACCTTGTCCGCAACCAGGATGGGCTTCTTCACGTACCCGTCCTCCCGGATCTCCTCCATGACCCGCTC
This sequence comes from Thermoplasmata archaeon, assembly GCA_035632695.1. Lineage (NCBI taxonomy): Archaea > Methanobacteriati > Thermoplasmatota > Thermoplasmata > Thermoplasmata archaeon. The sequence goes on along the minus strand of DASQGG010000098.1, from coordinate 15,054 downwards.
CAACAACGAGGGCTGAATCTCCTCGTGACAATGGAGAAGATCGATGTCGAGAAGCTCGAAGCGAGCCGCGGGTGCCGCCTTGGTCTCGAAGCCCACGCGGGCCATACCGAACCTATCGAGGGCCCGCGGGATAAATGTGACGTAAGTAGCGGGAGGAACGCTACTGGGCGGCGACCGGAGCCGCCGCGCGCTTCGCCGTGACCCGCTTCGGGAAGTACCGGAGCACGACGATGTCGCCGACGCTCTGCACCCAGCGGTACGGGACGCTGACCGCGCGGCTCCCTTCCACGAGGAGGGGGTTCGTCTCCCCGACGAAGATGCCGTCCACGGATCCGTTGTCGACGTCCACGACCAAGTTGTTCACATTGCCCAGGAACACGCCGTTCTGGGTGTAGACCTGCAGCCCGATGATCTCAGAGATTTCTCCGAGCAGACGCTCACCATCCCTTCTGCTGCGTCCGTATCCAAGGTTCGATTCTTAAGCCCTTCGGTGGCGACCTGGTTGACAAACGAGACGATGGAGGGGAGGGCCAAGCGAGGAAATCGGGCGAGGCTTCGGAAGGCTTTTCTCGCCGGAAACCCTGGTATCCTCGTCTGCGGAGGCGGACGGCACGGCGGCCTGCCCAAGATGTGGAGCTGAGCTTGTACCCGCGGCGGCTTTCTGCGGAAGGTGCGGCCAGCCCTTGCCGTGGCCCACGTACAACCCTCCGCCTCCCTACATGCCGCCCCCGAAGGCGGACCGCACCGCGGTGATCGTGGTCCTCGTCGTGGTGGCCGTCGTCGCCGCAGTGGGAATCCTGGGCGCGCTCGTCTACCTCATGACCCCTCCCGTCAACCCGGGCGGCCCGGGCAAGCCCCTCGTCACGCTCTCGAGCCCGACGAAGGTGAATGGGGTGACGTGGACGTTCGCGGTAGCCGCCGCGTTGCCGGCCGAGACGCCAGCGAACTTCAAGGTGAACTTCGCCATCGGCGCCACAATCGGAGGCAGCGCCGTGAACCTGGGATCCACGGGTCAGAACGTCACCGTGCCGATGTCGGGAGCGAACCCGTCCTCGGTCGGCATCAAGTGGACGGACCTCGACGGAGACGGCGCGCTCAGCGGCGGCGACATGTTCACGATCGCGTTCCCCTCCGCACCCGTCGTCGGAACCGACCTAACGTTCTACCTCATCTGGACGGACGGATCCCTCCTCCAGAGTCTGACCTGGCGGGGCTAGCCGGCTCCGGCCTAGACGATGTGCCCGGGAATGTCCTCGAGCTCGCGGTCGCAGAAGCGACAGAAGACGCGGAGCGGGTTCTTGGAGCGCACGACGAACTCGGACTCCACGGGCTCCTTGGTGTTCGAAATGCAGTTGGGGTTGCCGCACCGCAGGATTCCGATCGCACGGTCCGGGAGGGCGACGCGATGCTTCTCCGCCACGTTGTAGTTACGGATTACGTTCACGGAGGCGGTGGGAGCGATGAGGGCGATCTTGTCGATCTCGCGCGCGGCCAGCTCCCGGTCCTCGACCTTGACGATGTCCTTCCAGCCCATGATCCGGCTCGGCACGTGCATGGCCACGGTGACCGTCGACGACACGGAGTCCCCGATGCCCAGGATGCGGAGGACCTTGAGCGCCATGCCCGCGGGGATGTGGTCGATCACCGTGCCGTTCTTGATCGGCGTGACGCGGAGTTCCCTCATGCGGCCGCCCCCAGGATGAGCTGGAGCAAGGCCATCCGGACGGGCACCCCGTTCCCGGCCTGCTTGAAGTAGATCGCGTGCTTCGTGCGGTCCACGTCGGGCGCGATCTCCGTGATGCGCGGGAGCGGGTGCATGACGATCAGGTCCCGCTTCGCCTCGCGGAGCCCGTTCGCGTCGATGCGGTAGACCCCCGCGACCTTCTCGTACTCCTGGGGGTCGGGGAACCGCTCCTTCTGGATGCGGGTCATGTAGAGGACGTCCGCGTCGCGGATCACGTCCTCGAGGCGGTGCGTGATCTTCAGGGGCAGCCCCTTCTCCTTCACGTGTTCGACGATCTCCCGCGGCATCTCGAGCGTCGGGGGGCTCACGAAGGTCAGGTTGGCGCCGAAGTCCGTGAGGGCGTATGTGAGGGAGTGGACCGTGCGGCCGTACTTCAGATCGCCGACCAGGGCGACGTTCCGTCCCTCGAACCCGCCCTTCTCGTCCCAGATCGTGTACAGGTCCAGGAGGGTCTGCGTGGGATGCTGCCCGGCCCCATCGCCCGCGTTGATCACGGGCCGCTCCGTGAACTCCGCGGCGAGACGGGCCGCGCCTTCCTGGGGATGACGGAGGACGATCGCGTCGCTGTAGCTCTCGACCATGCGAATCGTGTCCGCGAGGGTCTCCCCCTTCTGGATCGAAGTGCCCTCCGTGCTCGCGAACCCGAGGACCCGTCCGCCGAGGCGCTGCATCGCGCTCTCGAAGGAGAGCCGCGTGCGGGTGGAAGGCTCGAAGAAGAGGGTGCTGAGGATCTTCCCCTCCAGGGCTTTCGACGAGCGCTTGCCCGTGGCGATGGGCACCATCTTGCGGGCCGTCCGCAGCACGAGCTCGATGTCCGCCCGCGAGAGCTCGCGGATGGACAGGATGTCCCTCCCCCGGAATCCTGACATCGAGCCCGATATCCGGAGGAACGATTTAAAGGATATCCGGCGCGGCCCCGAGAAAAAGGGGTTGCGGCCTCAGGCGAGGGCCGCACGCCGCTTACGGTTTCGGCTCCTTTCTCCCCAACTGGGTGACGTTGGACGGCAGGATGATGAGGCCGCCCTCCGCCTCCATGTACTTCTTCCAGTCCCGGCTGTTCTGCTGGGCCTGCTTCGCACGCTCCACCGAGATCGTGGCGACGACCTGCTTGACGACCTCGTCGACGTCGACGCCGAGAATCTCCCTGAACAGGTACTTCATCCGGTCGCGGTCCATGGAGAGTATGCCAATTCGACCCCGCCGTATAAAACGGAATTGTCAACGGTCTCAATTCTGAGACGGACCCCGAACCCGTCCGACGATGGTGGCATGGCGCGTTTGTCAAAGCCTGCGGCAACCGCGCAAAATGGACGAGAACAACGACCCCGCTCGAGGGACGGAATAAAAGAGGCAGGACGAGGGGTTCTCGGTCCTGCCTGTGGGTTGTGGAGGAGGGGTTATTGGAACAGGGACGGTCCCGGCTCGACGACGTCGACCGCCTTCCAGTCGCCGCCGAAGTCCTTCGTGATCCCGGTCGCGAGCTGGAACCGCACGCGCAGGCGGCCGTTCTCGAAGAAGATGTATGCATTCTTGAGCTGGGACATGTAGAGGGAGATCCGCTTCCCCTTCTGGGTCAGGGCGCGCTCCGTGCACCGGATGAGACCCGCCCGCTCGAGCGCGTGGATCCGACGGTAGCAGGCTGCGATGGGGATCCCGTACTCCCGGCTCAGGTCAATGGCGGACTTCGCCTTCTTGAACGTGGCCACCAGGATTTTGGCGGAGTACTCGTCGGTGACGAGACGAGATGCTTCCAGAGGGTCCGTATCTCTTCCTCCTCGTTCATCAGAATCGAGGAGTGAGATGGTATATGAACCGCAGAGAGGCAGTTATCCTGAGTGATTCTCAGATTGCGGAACAGCGCGGTCTACCGCTGCGCGACTAGCCGCCGCAGCAGCCGCCTTCGGATTCGTTCGCGCCGCAGCCGCAGTTCTCGCCGCACGCGCCCTCGTGTTCCGTCTGCACGACGGGAAGAATCATCGTGGCGGGAGCCTCCGGGGGCTTCTTCTTGCTCGCGAGAGTCTCGATGACGGAGCTCATGATCCTCGCACTGCGCCAGGGCCATTTAGGTACTTCTAAATGTCGTCACGCGAGGTGCTTCTTGACACGTTCCTCGAGCGGCCCGCGCGGCATCGCGCCGACGACCTGGTCCACGAGCTTCCCGGCCTTGAAGAACAGGAGGGTAGGGATCCCCATGACCATGTACTGGTTGACCGCCTTGGGGTTCTCGTCGCTGTTGACCTTCGCGAAGGTCACCTTGCCGTCATACTTCTGGGCGAGTTCCTCAATCGTGGGGGCAATCGCCCGGCACGGAGCGCACCACTCCGCCCAGAAGTCTACGACCACATAGGGCTGCTCCTTCACGACCTTGTCGAACTCGGCGTCGGTGACATGGATCGGCTTGCTCGCCATGAACGCACTCTCGCCCAATCGTAGCGACCGGTTCGATATAAACTTCCGCGCGACCCCACTGAACCGGGGGCTGCGAGTCCTGTCCGCGGCAGCCGGAGCTGACTCGCCCGTCGAGGCCGGGACCGGAGCGCGAAGCGGGCGCGCTGATTTCGAAGTGCTTATATAGAAGCCCTAGCATAGACGAGCGGGATTTCCAATGATGCAGGGACAGCCGGTCATCATCCTCAAAGAGGGGACGGACAGAGAGAAGGGCAATGGGGCGGTGCACAACAACATTGCGGCCGCGCGTGCCGTGGCGGACGCCGTCAAGTCGACGCTGGGCCCGAAGGGCATGGACAAGATGCTCGTCGACTCGCTTGGCGACGTTACGATCACGAACGACGGCGTGACCATTTTGAAGGAGATCGAAATCGAGCATCCCGCAGCCAAGATGATCGTCGAGGTCGCGAAGACCCAGGACGACGAGGTCGGCGACGGGACGACGAGCGCAGTCGTCATCGCGGGGGAGTTGCTCAAGATGGCGGAGCGCCTCATCGAGGCCGAGGTCCATCCCACGATCATCGTGAACGGCTACCGAATGGCGGAGCAGGAAGCCGTACGGCGGCTCCAGGGCCTCGCCTTCGACGTCAAGCGCACGGACAAGGAGGTGCTGCGCTCCATCGCGCGTACCGCCATGAGCGGGCGGAGCGTGGGGGACAGCAGCGACTTCCTCGCGAACATCGCTGTTGACGCCGTCCTCTCCATCGTCGAAGAGGTAGCGGGGGAGACCCGCGCCGATGTGGACAACATCCTTGTCCAGAAGAAGCATGGGGGAGACATCCGGGAAACCGCGCTGATTGATGGCATCGTCCTCGACAAGGAACGCGTGCACCCGCGGATGCCCAAGTTCGTCCGCGGCGCGAAGATCGCCCTCGTCAACCGGGCCCTCGAAGTCAAGAAGACCGAGGTAAGCGAGGAAATCCGCATCCGGGATCCGCACCAACTCCAGAAGTTCTTGGACGAAGAGGAAAAGGGCCTCAAGAGCCTCGTGGACCAGATCAAGGCCTCCGGCGCGAACGTGGTCCTCTGCCAGAAGGGCGTGGACGACCTCGTGCAGCACTACCTCGCCCAGGCGGGCATGTACGCCGTCCGGCGGGTCAAGGAGAGCGACATGAAGAAGCTCGCGAAGGCCACAGGGGGCCGCATCATCACAAACCTGGATGACCTCACCGCCAAAGAACTAGGGCATGCCGAACTCGTCGAGGAACGCAAGGTCGGTCCGGACGAGCTCACGTTCGTCACGGGCTGCAAAAGCGCGCATGCCGTCTCGATCCTGATCCGCGGCGGCACGGAGCATGTCGTCGACGAGGTCGAGCGCATCCTTCACGACGCGCTGCGTGTCGTCTCTGCCGGCCTTGAGGACGGCAAGGCGCTCGCCGGCGGAGGCGCCGCAGAAATCGAGCTGACCCTCGGGCTCAAGGACTACGGGGCCACGGTCGGGGGCCGCGAGCAGCTCGCCATCGAAGCCTTCGCAAACGCGCTGGACGTGATCCCGAGGACGCTCGGGGAGAACGCGGGCCTGGACCCGATCAACGTGTTGATCAAGCTCCGGTCGGAGCACGGGAAGAAGGCCGGCAAGAACATGGGCGTGAACATCCTCACGGGCGAGCCCCAGGACATGCTCAAGGCCAACGTGATCGAGCCGCTCCGGGTCAAGACCCAGGCGCTCCAGTCGGCCACCGAAGTGGCGAGCATGATTCTTCGGATCGACGACGTAATCGCGTCCAAGAAGAGCCCGACCCCGGCCCCGGGCGCTGGCGGCCACGAGCACGGCGGCGGCATGGGTGGGATGGGCGGCATGCCCGGCATGGGCATGTGACGACGGACCAACCGGTCAGACACCCGAGGTCGCAAGGCGAGTCAGGACGCGCTCCCGCAACTCGCGTGCGACCTCATCCTTCTCATTTTCAAGCCCCACCTGGATGATCTCCGTCCATTGGGTGCCGTCCTCCTTGCGCTCCCGATACGGTGCGGCCTGGAGCGTGAACTTCCACGAGACCCCTTCCACCGCGATCTCCCGAGGCGGCCGACGGAACCGCGCTTGGCCCGCCGTGACGGAGGGCTTTCGACCGCTTTCCTCGACCGCGGATGCCACCGCGCGCTCGACGTCGTCCAGGTCGTCCTCCACGAGGAGGCTGAAGCTCATCGCCCCACGGCTTCGGAGCCGCGGGACGAACAACAGTACGGCGAACAGGATGAAGAAGACCCCGGTACCCAGGAAGACGTCCACCGTGTCCATCTGCTCCGCACCGTCCACGATGTAGATCAGCAGGCCGATTCCAAGGACGAGCATCGCCGCGGCCATGACGAAGCCGATGACGCGCATCTCGTTCACGTACATCCACGAGGGCGCGGCGTGCGCCTCGGAGGTCGCCTCGGCCACCTCAGTCCTCCACAAGGATCGCGCCGAACTTGCCGCGGCCGACCTCGAGCCCGAAGTTCGTGCGCTTCACGAAGCAGTCGATCGCGCGGACGGTCCTCCCGACCGCGATCTTGCCCTTCTCGACCCAATCGACGTCGTCGTCCCAGAGGGGCATGCGGCAGAAGCCGCTCTCGTCCCGCAGCTCGAGGTTCACGACGCGGCCCGCGGTCCCGTCCTGGCGCGTGAACGTCCGGACGGGAGACAGCCCGACCACGGTCGCGCGAAGGTTGGCCTCGCTTCCTTCTTCGAGATCCTTGATCGCCTGGAACGCGGCCACGCTGCCGCCGTGGCGCTCGACGACGACCATAGCCGCGGCATCCCGGTCCAAAAGGCCGCCCCACTCCTCCACGGTTTCGACGACCTCACGGTCGAAGGCCTCGGGGGAAAGCCGGTCCTTGACCTTGTCGTAGTGGGCCCGCACAATCCGGCCCATCGCGAGCCAGGCCAAAAGGTTTCCCACGGAGGGATGCGCGCCGAAGAGTACTTGCGGAGGATTCTTCGGCGGGGTCCTCCGTTCCGTTCCAACCGATGACTCCCGAGGCCATCACGGCACCCTACGAGGGATTCCGCCAGGGCCTCTGTCACATCCGCGGGTACTGCCTCGAGGACCGGGACAATCGGATCTCCCTCGCGTTCGAACCCTGGTTCACGGAGTCCGACCGGCCCAACACCGTGCCCTGCGTGCGCATCGACTTCCGGCGGATCGGCGACCGTGTCGTGCTCGAGCGGTTCGCCGTGTGCGATGGGACCGAGGAGAGGGTCATGGACCTGGACGCCGCCCACGACGGACTCCAGTCGTGGCTCGACTGCACGTGCCTCTAGGCGGCGGATCGGGCCGCATCGACCAGGGACCGCGCGAGCGCGGTTCGGAAGGCGGCCAGGGCGGTGCGGTCGCGCGTCTCCGGACGGAGGACCACGACGGTCGCACGGCGGCTGGCGCCCACACCCGGCGCGGTCGGCTCCGGGGACCAGCCCAGGGTGCAGGCGGGCTCATCGAAGTGGACGACGGCAACGCACCGAGCGAAGGGGCCATCCCGCTCCGCGACCGGTTCGACCCCGTGTCCTACGGCGGCCGTCGCGAGGGCGCCCGCCACCGCGTCGGGGCCGAGCGGGACCGAGATCCCCCAGACCGGCATGCCGTAGTAGATCAGGGCGAGGAGCAGCAGGGGCGCCACGGAGGCGAGCCCTGCGAAGTAGCCGCTCATCTCGAAGTCCCCCGCGTTCCAGAACTCGACGGCCGCGAACGTGAGCAGGATCAGGGCGACGAAGAACACGAGGAACGACCAGCCCTGGATGCGGCGCGCCCAGACCGGCGCCGGTGTCCGCGGGACCGCGGCCATGGGTTCCCTCACTTGAGGCGAATCGTCTCGAGGTTCATCGGCGCCCGCGCCTCGAGGCCGAACTTCTTGTAGATGCCCGAGGCCAGGTCGGCGCATTTGTACTCCTCGCCATGGTTCACGATGATCCGCTCGGGCCGGGGTTCCATCGTGCCGACGAAGTTCAGGAGCTGGAGGCGGTCCGAGTGGCCGGAGAAGCCGTCGATCGTCTCGAGGTCCATCTTGATCTGAAGGGTGAGCGGCTGGCCTCGATCGTTCAGGGTGACCTCGCGGGCCTCGCGCTGGATGCGACGGCCCAGGGAACCCTCGGACTGGAATCCGACGAAGATCAGGGCGTGGAGCGGATTGTCCGCCCAGCCTTTGAAGTACTCGAGCACGGGGCCGCCGGACATCATGCCGCTGGTCGCGAGGACAATGCACGGCTCCACGTCGTCGATGATGTTCGCGCGCATGTCCGCGGTCTCCACGCGCTTGAAGTACGGGGAGAGGAAGGGGTTCTCGCCGGTCTGGAAGATCTCCGTCCGGAGCTGGCTGTTCAGGTACTCCGGGTACGCCGTGTGGATCGCCGTGGCCTCCCAGATCATGCCGTCCAGGTAGATGGGGACCTCGGGGATCTGGTGGTTCTTCATTGCGTCCTGGAGGACGAGCATGACCTCCTGGGAGCGCCCGACGGCGAACACGGGGACCAGCATCTTGCCGCCTCGGTTCAGCACGCGCCGCGCGATCTCCTTGATCTGCTGCGCCGCCTCGTGCCGCGACGGCTGCACGTCGTGGTAGCCGCCGTACGTGGACTCGAGGACCAGGGTCTCGAGCCGCGGGAACTTGTTCACTGCCGGGTTGAAGAGCCAGGTCTTCTCGAACTTGATGTCGCCCGACATGGCGATGTTGTACAGCCCGTCCCCGATGTGGAAGTGGGCCAGTGAGGAGCCCAGGATGTGCCCCGCGTTCTGGAAGGTCAGACGGACGTCCGGCGCGATGTCCGTGGTCTCGCCGTACTTCAGGGGGATCGTGTTGGCCACGGCCTTACGCACGTGCTGGGACTCGTACGCGGACTTGCGCGCCTCGCCCATGGCGACCTTGATGAAGTCGAGCTGGAGCAGGGACATGAGGTCCCGCGTCGGCGGCGTAGTGTAGATGGGCCCTTCGTATCCGAACTTGTACAGGGCCGGGACGAGGCCCGAGTGGTCCAGGTGGGCATGGGTGATGACGACGGCGTCGATCGAGGAGAGGGGCATGACTTCCGGGGCGTTCAGGTACGGGGAGCCGTTGTCCTCCGAGATCAGGACGCCGCAGTCAATGAGGACCTTGGACTCCTTCGTGCTCAGGAGCGCGCAGGAGCGCCCGACCTGGCGGAACCCGCCCAGGGCCGTAATTCGGACGTAGTTCTCCCCGGACGGGACCTCACGGGCGAGCTTGCGGCCTACTTGCTTCAGGAACGCCTGTCGTTCGTCGTTGATCGTCCGGAGGTACTGGCGGATCTCCTCGACGGTCTTCGAGGGGATCGGCGGCGTGCGGACCACCTTCGGCGCCCACCCGATCTTCTTCTTGATCTCGTTCAGTAGCTGACCGTGGCGGCCGATGACCATGCCCGGGCTGAGGGCCTCGATGGAGACCTCGCCCGTTTCCGTCTCGAAGTAGATGCCCGTGATCTGGGCTTCTGCGGGAATCAGCTCGCGGATGACCTTTTCAGCCTCCTCTTGGGTGGCCAGGAGGGAGGGATCCGGCCGCACGATGATCCGGCGCCGCAGCTGCTGCGCGATCTGGCGCACCAGCTCGTTCGACTCCGCGAAGGCCTCCATGTTCTTCGTGTAGATCACGATCGTGGGGCCCTCGAAGTCCACCTGGGTGATCTCCACATGGTCGGGGACCACCTTCTTGACGACGCTCCTCGCGTCGCTCAGAATGTCTTCAATGCTCATTGAATCCCACTTGGGCCTCAGGCCCGCGGGACGCTCAGGTCAGCTTCATCGCTGCCTTGCGCTTCTCCACTTCCTTGTCATCGAGTATCTTGAAACCGTCCTTGGAAATGATCGCGACGTCAATCCCCTCACCGGAGGCGGCGTCACGCTTCATGCTCGCGGTGACCGCACGGATTGCGAGATCCGCGCCTTCGTTCGTCGTCAGGTCGTCCCTCCAGTGGTCCTCGAGGACACCGTAGACGAACGGGCTCCCGGAGCCCGTGGAGACGAACTTGTCGGGCAGGGACCCGCCCGCGGCGTCGAGGGAGTAGACGTGGCCGCCGTTCCGGTCGATCCCGCCGATCAAGAGCTGCACCCAGTACGGGTAGTACCTGGAGCCGGAGAGGATGTTCGCGGTCAAGGTGGCGCAGGCCTCGACGGGCATGGGCGCGTTCCGCTTGAGCTTGTACAGCTCGACCTCCGCGGTGATGTACCGCGCAAGGGTCTGCAGGTCGCCCACCAGGCCCGCCGTCGTGAGCCCGATGTTGTCGTCGAGGCGGTAGACCTTCTGGGTGCGCTTGTGGGCGATCAGGAACCCTGCGGTCGCGCGTCGGTCGGCGGCCAGGATGACCCCGTCCTTGCACACGAGGCCGAGGGTGGTCGTCCCGGTCTCCACTTCTCTGGAAACAGATGCCATGGCTACACTTCCGTGACCAAAAGCGTCAAAAGTTGACATCCGGACGATAATCCCGGCGGTATTTAAGGGTTCTGACCGTCATCTGGAGAGCGGGACGTGGGCGCTCCTCCCGCGCATCCTTTCGGACGTCCTCAATCCTGGAGAACGAGTTCCTGCTCCTCTTCGGACACGTCGACGGGCAGGACGGCCTCGAAGTAGCGGTGGAGCGTTCCGCGTCCGTCGATGAAGGCGAAGACTTCCCGGAGGAGGCCGAGGTCACGCAACCTCGCGACCTTCTGCCACACGACCGCGACCGGGATACCATAGATCCGACTCACCTCGGACGGCGTCTTGGGGCTCGCGAGCATGGCAAACAGGATGCGCTTCGAGGCGGGATCGAGGTGCACCTTCATGGGGGATCGAGGAAATCCTGCCGTTCGGGGGAGTTGAGGGTATCGCCCTTCGTATCAGTCGTGATTGCGGAAGCCGAGCCCAATCCCGAGAGGCGCCGCGCCCTCCCCGGGACGATGCCGGGACTCAGATCACATTGGCGAGGAAGAGGGCGATGACCACGACGACGATTACGACGACCGCGACGCCCACGTAGAGCGCCGTGTGCTTCTTGCTGCCGCCCTTCAGGCCCAAGTTCCCGATGTCGTACGACATGCGTGACCTCGCCGCGGCAACTTGAGCGTCGATGGTAAGCCTTTTGTCGCGCTCACGGAGACATCCCGAAACCGCTCAGCAGCGGGGCGGCGCGCGGGACGGGCGCGAGCTCGAGCGCGTACGCGATCTTCTCCTTGGGCAGGGCGACGCTCTCCGCGGAGACGTACAGGGTTATGGCTCGGGGTCCCTCGGCGACTCGCAAGGCCTCATCGCGAGGCACGGAGACGAACTCGGTCCCCTCGCGGTCTTCGAAGAAGAATTTGAGGGCACTCGGCATCGCGCGGACCTGCACGAGGAAGAACCCGGGTTCCTCGGAATCGCGCTCACGTGGGGACGCGATGAACACCAGGCCGCCTTCATGGCGAAGGGCACGACCTTGCACGGGTCGAAGCAGAGGGATCGCGTGGCCGTCGTGATCCATGGAGAGGGAGGCGGTAACGTCCGCGGAGGCAAGGACCCGGTAGGCAATCTCTCCCTCCCCCGAGGCCTTGGAGAACACCACGCGTTCCGCCCCTTCATGGGACTCGACCCGCATCTTCATCTTGAGGGTCCCGAACCCCAGGTCGTACAGTCGTTCGTTCGAGTCGACGTAGCCGAGGAGCATGCGGCCTCACGCCACGCCGAACCCTCGGCGGAACTGCTCCGCGATTTCCGCGAGCTCCGCCTGGGAGAAGTTCTCGAAGTCGGATACGGCGGAGTACGTGGCCAGCTGCTCCTCGCGGTAGATGTTCGGGAGCACGGAGGCCACGGTCTCCTCGGAAAGGATGAACTTCAAGGCCGCCTGCTCCATGGTCATCCCCTTGTTCTCGTGGATCCAGGCGAGGTTCGCCGCCCGTCTCGCCGCGAGGCCGAGCCAGGTGCCATCCTTCACCTGGAGGTCTCCATCCACGGGAAACTTGGTGGCGACCGGAGCATCCGCCTCGAGGACGCCGCCCGCGTGCGGCGCCCGGATGGTCATCGATTGCTTGATCTCGAGGGCGACCGGGAAGAGCTTACGACCGGGTTCCTCCTCGAGAAGGTTGTAGTAGACTTGGATGGCCGCCAGGTCGTACTTCCGCATCGCCGTGCGTCCCTCCTCCAGGCCGCTCGCGCCGGGGCCTAGGGCAATCCCATAGTACCGGATCTTGCCCGCGGCCTGCAGGTCGGCCAAGGCCTGCCACAGGCTCGGGTTCGAGACCGCGGCGGCGTCGGGATAGTGGAGTTGGAGTGCGTCGATATACGTGGTCCCGAGTCGTGAGAGGCTTTCCTCCACGGACTTTCGGACCGCCGCAGGGGAGAAATCCCTTCGGCCCCCCGTCATCCCGACCTTCGTGGAGATGATCACGAGCTCTCGCTTGTCCGCGAAGGCCTGGCCCAGGAACCGCTCGCCGAGCCCATCCCCGTCCATGGGCGAGACGTCGTAGTAGTTAATCCCCGCGTCGTAGGCTTTGCGGAGCAGGTCGACCGCCCGGTCTTCCGTGAACGAGCCCCACCGCCCCGAGGCCAGGGTCCAGAGCCCAAAGCCAACCTCGGACACCTCAAGCTCGGTCTTGCCCATGGGCCGATAGTTGAGCACGACGCCGCCTCGCGGCCCGCTAGGCGTCCGACCTTTATTACTGCGTCGCTCGCGAGCTTAGCGCCAGGTGACCACGAAGAGGACGGCGAAGCCGACGAGCTCCACCACGTCCAGGATGAGCATGGGAATCGCGATGCCACTCCCGACGCCGGTCTCGGACATCATGAAGTCGAAGTAGATCGAGCCCAGGTTCTGGACGAGGAGGAGGAACGCGAAGAAGACCAGGCCGAACGTGAACGGCGCGCGGACCTCGCGGTGGTTCCGAACGTACACGGACAGGAGGGCGACGAGGAACCCGGAGCTGAGCGCGGCGACGCCCATGCTCAGCATCCAGAAGAGGCCGAGGGCCAGGGTATCCCTAGGCGGATTCCATGGACCCCAGGATATTTCCGTGTTTGCCTAACTCAGCCTGGCTCTCCAACCGGCGCCAGATCGCTTCGAAGTCCTCGTAGTGACTCTGGAGTCGCGGCGACAGGGCGTACAAGAGGCCGTAGCCCTCGTTCCCGAGGGTCATCACGCAGTCGTTGTCCCGGAGGACGTCCAGATGGTGCCGGACCGTCTTGTAGTCCAGCCCCAGCCGCCCCGAGAGATCGTTCGCGTTCAGCGGGCGCTCGTGGAGCATCCGGAGGATGCGTCCGCGGTTGAGTCCTCCCCGCGTGCCCGCCAGGAGGTACCACAGCCGCTTGTCGAGCACGGACCCGCCCCAAGCCCGTACGGTCACCTGCCCTTGCGGCGCGATCATCGGCCCCCTGTAGGCAGAAGTCTCTAATATTACTATCGCAATAGTCATTCGGTTGTCCGAAATCGCGCAGTTCCGTGCATTGCACCGGAAACTCCTGGGCTGGTTCCTCGAGTTCCGCCTCATTCCCGTGCTCCTCTGGGCCTACACCTCGGTCTTCCTCGGGACGGGAGTGGCGTGGTGGGAGCGGGGCACCTTCGACCTGGGTCGCCTGCTCGTGGCCCTTGCGCTCGCGGGGCTTGTCCAAGGCTGGGTCACCCACTCCGTCAACGAGATCTACGATTGGCGGAGCGGGACCGACCAGGACGGAAGGCCCCGCGCCTTGTCCGGAGGGAGCAAGGTCCAGCAGCTCGGTCTACTCGGGGAGAGAGACCTGTGGGCGATCTTCGTCCTCTCCACGAGTGCCGTGGCCCTGCTCGCGGTGGTCGTCGCCCTTGGGGGATCCGCGTGGCTTCTGATCCTGATCGGAGCGGGCTACGTCCTCGGGGTCGCCTACACCCTACCGCCCGCCCGGACCGCCTACCGTCCGTTCCTCGGGGAGTGGCTCGGAGGCTTCCCGGGGGTCCTGCTGGCAGGCCTCGGGGCGTACGGTATCCAGACCGGGACGCTGTCCTGGATCGCCCTCGCCGCCCTGTCCGCTCACGCCCTCGTCTGCACGGCGATGCTCGTGATGCACCACTACCAGGACGCTCCTGCGGATGCTCGCGCCCGGCCGCCCAAGAGGACCACCGTGGTCGTGTTGGGACCCGAGGGCTCCCGGCGGTACGCCGCCCTCCTGGCCACGGGCGCGGCGGCACTCTACTCGGCGCTCGCGCTCCTCGTGAGCCCGGCCTTTGTATCCGGAGTCGCGTTCACGCTCGTCGCGGTCGTCGTCCATACGCGCACGGACCTCGGCAGCCTCCTGTCAATCACCCGGAACGAATTGCGGATCATCCAACTCGGCATCGCCGCGGGGCTCGCGGTCTCGGTCTCTCTGGCCCCCTTCCTATGGCCAGCGCTCCCACTGGCCACTCTGGGCTACTTCGTCCACCTCCGCGCGGTCGCTCCACCGTCGGAATTCGCGCGCGCCTGGCTCCCTGCCGCGAAGCGCGCCGCGGAAGAGGGAAATAGCGCCGGTCCCCTCCCCCGCCCGTGAGCCGCATCGGCTTCCTCGTGAACCCGATTGCGGGGATGGGCGGCCGGGTCGGGCTGAAGGGGACCGACCACGTCGCCGAACAGGCGCGCGCGGCGGGCGCGCAGCCCGTCGCCCCGGGGCGCGCCTCGCTCTTCCTCGCGGCCTTCACCAAGCTGCAGGCAAAGAATCCGGACCTCGAGGTGCGCTGGCTGACCTGCGCGGGGGAGATGGGAGCGGCCTTGCTGAATCGGGCAGGTATTCCCGTGGGCGAGGTCGAGATCGTGCACACCCCACCGGCATCGTCTTCCGCGGAGGACACGCGCACGGCCGCGAGGGCGTTCGAGGCGGGACGGGCGGAGCTCGTCCTCGTCTGCGGGGGAGACGGCACGGCCCGGGATGTCGTCGAGGTCGTGGACGCCAGGGGTCCCATCCTGGGGATCCCGGCCGGGGTCAAG
>DASQGG010000097.1 GCA_035632695.1 Thermoplasmata archaeon | reverse complement strand
GCGGGCACGTCAAGGGACCCGAGCACCGGATTAAGCGGCGACGCCGCTGAGCCGACCTGGCCGCGGCGTAAGATCGGGGCGAGGGTTCACGGACCCAGGATGGCGGGGACAGCTTGATGTGTGGCAGGCGTTTTCGGCGCCGCCGGAGTCCCGGCCATGGTCACGCTCTCCGACATTGTCACCGTGCTGAGTGCCTCGAGTTCGATTGCGGTCATCCTCGGAGCCATCTTCATCGTGTTCCAGATGCGCCAGAACGCGAAGCTCATCGAGGCGACGCTGCGCGAGGAGCGATCCAACGTCGCCCTGTCCCTCCTGGAACGGATTACCGAGGAGTCATTCCCGCGCCGCCGCAAGCGGATGTTCGATATCCTGCAGCGGTTCCAGGCCACGAACTGGGCGGACGCGTTCGAATCCGAGGAGGACCTCGAGGTCCGCAACTTCGCGTACCTGTACGAGCTGATCGGGCTCATGGTCGAGAACGGCCTCGTGGACCTGGAGCTCGTCCTCGACACGCTGCAGTACCTCGTCGTGCGGGACTGGCAGGTCTTTGAGCCCCATGCGAAGTTCGTCACGTCGAAGTATGAGGTGCCGTTCAACGCGTGGGGACGCTTCGAGTGGCTCGCTGCGCGGGCGAAGGAGCACCTCGAGAAGGAGCACCTCAGGACCTCCGCGCCACGGCTGCGCCTTCCCGACGACTAGGGAGAATCGCGACTACCCGTCCTCGTGGCGGCGTCGCTTATCCTCGTGGAGCGCCAGGTCCTCCACCTGCTGCTTGCTCCACTCGGTCAGGACATGCTCGTCACGCCAGTAGTCCTCGTCGAGGGCCGAGCCGCGTAGGGCGAGTCCAAACGCGAGCTCGCGCTCGATGGGCAGGAGATCGGGGGCGACGGACACGAGCCGCACCCCGCCGATCGTCACGTGCCCCCGGACCACGAGCTGGCTGCCCTCCCGGATCAGCACGTTGCCGAAGTCCATCGAGGCGACCTCGTACCGATGCCCGCGGAACTCGAACACCGTGCGTTCCACGTCCGGCCGGAACGCGATGGACAGGGAGCTGCCGGGTCGCGCGATGTCGAGGACCTCTCGGTCCGGATTGTACCGGACCCGACCGGGACCTTCGGCGGGGGGCCCGCCCACGGGATACCAGCCGTCCACGGGGCGACCGACCTCAAACACACCCTCCGGGGTCCGGACCTTCCCGCGGTGCTCGAGCACTCCGATCTTCGCGATGACCGCCACGATGGCGGCTAATGCCGCGCGGGGTAAAGCCCTTGCGGGTCGTCCGGGTGCGGGCCGCGGCTGGGGTCGGACTATGCACAGTACATAGGGGACTTTCTTGCACGGGGAAACGGAGTGTGGGCGGGATTTCCATGGAGTTCGCCCCGGATCGTCGGCATGAGGAGGTGCGCCGGGAGGTCCGGCGTTTCGTCGAAGCGGAGGTGGCGCCCCACGCGGACGCGTGGGACCGGAACCGCGAGTTCCCGACGCGGGCTTGGAAGGCCCTGGCCGCGCACGGCTTGGCCGGCCTCCCGTTCCCCGAGAAGTTCGGCGGCGCGGGTCGGGATATCCTCAGCTACGTGATCGCGGTCGAGGAGATCTCCCGCGCCTCCGCCGCCTTAGGGGTCACCTTGGCGGTTCACGTGTCCTTGGCGAGCCAGCCCATCTTCAACTTCGGGACGGACGCCCAGAAGCGCCGCTTCCTGCGCCCTCTGGCCCAGGGCAAGGTGCTCGGATCCTTCTGCCTTACAGAGCCGGGTGCGGGCAGCGACGTGGCCGCCATGGAATCCAAGGCTGTGCGCCAGGGCGAAGAATTCGTCCTCACGGGCCGGAAGTACTTCATCATGAACGCGCCGGTGGCAGGCACGTTCGTCGTCTTTGCGATGACGGACAAGTCCCTCGCGCACCGCGGCATCTCCGCGTTCCTCGTTCCTCGGAAATCACCGGGCGTGCGGATCGGGAAGATTTTCGACAAGATGGGGATCCGCTCCTCGGTGACCTCGGAGGTCGTGTTCGACGAGGTCCGCGTGCCGCAGGAGAACCTGCTCGGTCGCCTCGGGGACGGGTTCCGGATTGCCATGGAGACCCTGGACTGCGGGCGCATCAGCATTGCCGCGCAGGCGGTCGGGATCGCCCAGGCGTCCCTCGATGCGGCTGTGCAGTACGCGCGTCACCGCGTCCAGTTCGGCAAGCCCATCGCGGACCTCGAGGCGATCCGGTGGATGATCGCGGACATGGCCACGGAGATCGAGGCGGCACGCCTCCTCACGTACCGGGCCGCCTGGCTCACGGACCACCACAAGAAGCACACCATGGAGGCGAGCATGGCGAAACTCTTCGCCGCCTCCGCGGCCGTGGAGGCCACGAGGAAGGCGCTCCAGATCCACGGCGGGTATGGCTACATGACGGACCTCCCGCTCGAGCGCTACTACCGGGACGCAAAGATCACGGAGATCTACGAAGGCACGTCGGTGATCCAGCGCCTCGTGATCTCGAACGAGCTCCTGTGAGGTGAGGCGATGCCCCTGAAGACGAAGGAGCGGTACCTGGAGAGCATGCGCGACCTGCACGCGGATGTGACCATGCTGGGCAAGCGCGTCCCCGACGTGACGAAGAACGGGTTCACGCGGCTCGCCCTGGAAGGCATCGGCGCGATCTACGACCTCGCGCGGGATCCCCGATACCGCGACTCCATGATCCGGCGCGAGGGCCGCGAGCCGTTCAACGTGTACTGTTCGGTCCACCGGTCCCGCGAGGACCTCGTCAACCGCGTCCGGGTCGCGCGGTTCCTCTGCCAGCGCACGGGCGTGTGCACCGCGAGCCGCTGCTGCGGCTGGGATGCGATCAACGCGCTGTGGCACACCACGTTCGAGATGGACGCGCGGAACCGCTCGGACTACCACCGCCGCCTGCAGCGGTACGTGGCCAAGGTGCGCCGCGAGGACCTCACGATCGCGGGCGCCCTGACCGACCCGAAGGGCGTGCGCTCCCTGAAGCCGAAGCACCAGCCCGACCCCGACGTCTACCTGCGGGTCGTGGAGGAAGACCGGGACGGGATCGTGATCCGCGGGGCGAAGAGCATGATCGGCGGCGCGGTGGGCTCCCATGAGATCCTCGTCCAACCTGGGGCCGCGTTCTCGGAGGCCGAGCGGGAGCACGCGGTCGCGGCGGCCGTCCCTCTGAACGCGGACGGGGTCGTCCAGGTGGTCGACCGCCAGATGGGGGACGAGCGCAAGCTCGAGGACGGGTTCGACAAGGGGAACGTGCGCTTCGGCTCGTCGGAATCCTTGGTCATCTTCGACGACGTCTTCGTGCCCCGGGATCGCGTGTTCATGTGCGGCGAGTACGACTTCACCGGGGACGCGGTTTCCAAGTTCGTCCTCCTGCACCGGATGACCCTGGGCGGGTGCCTCGCGGGATGCGGGGACGTGCTCACGGGCGCGGCCGCCCTGCTCGCGGAGTACAACGGGCTCACGCGGCAGCTCACGGACCGGTTCGTGGAGATGACCTACCTCGCCGAGTCCCTGTACGCGCAGGCGCTCGGGGCCGCGTACCAGGGGCAGGAGACGCCTTCGGGCGCCTGGTTCCCCGACCCCCTCCTCGCGAATGTGACGAAGACGAGCGTGACCCGCCTCCCGTACGAGATCCAGCGGCTGGCGGAAGACGTCGGCGGCGGGATGGTTTCCTGCATGCCCTCGGAGCGAGACCTCCGCGGCGACCGGGTCGGGGACCTCGTGGACAAGTACTATCGCGGCCTCCGGGACGTCAGCGCGGAGAAGCGGCTTCGGGCCGCGCGGCTGATTGAGAGCATGGTCTTCGGACCGGGGAAGCTGTCGACGCTCTGCATGCACGGCGGCGGGTCGCCCGCGGCCGCCTCCCTGGGAATCCGCCAGCTCGCGGACCTGGAGAGGAAGAAGGAACTCGCCCGGCGGCTGGCAGGGATCGAGGGATAACTCAGGACGCGCCCTCATTCAGCCACGCCTGGAACGCGTCGAAGCGCATGGGCCGGCCGAGGAAGCGCTTGATCATGTCCGCCGCAGGACGCGCGCTGCCCGCCTCGAGGATCTCCTTGCGGTACCGCGCGGCGACCTTCGGTTCCAGGATCGACCTGCCCTTCGCGAACTCGCTGAACAGGTCCTTCGCGATGACGAGGGACCAGAGGTACGTGTAGTATACCGCCGAGTACCCCGTGAGGTGTCCGAAGCTGCACTGGTAGTGCGTCCCGTCGTACCAGGGGACCGGGTAGTACTGCGCGTTGACCTCCTTGGCCAGCGCGGTCGTGTCGAGCCCCTTGGGGTCGCGGCTGTAGTACGCGAGGGACAAGGCGGCGAGGAAGTCCTGGCGGGAGGTCCACATGCCGCGGGCCGCGGTGCTCGCTCGCGTCATGCGCTCCACAAGCTCCTTGGGCACCGTGGCCCCGGTCGTGTGGTGCTTCGCAAAACGCGCCAGGCTCTCGTACCGGCGGGTCCACTCCTCCAGCATCTGGGACGGCGCCTCGACGAAGTCCCACTCGATCGCCTCCATGCTCGTCTTGAGCCACTTCGTGCGGCCGGACAGCATCGAATGGAGGAGGTGGCCGAACTCATGGAAGAACGCCTCGACCTCCGTGCGTTCCATGAGGGCGGGGCCCGCGGAGGTGCGGGGATCCGGGAAGTTGCACAGGAGGGCCGCCTGGGGAAGCTGGACGCCGCGGATGCCGACGACCAGGAAGAACGACGCGGCGTGGCTGAACTTGCCCTCCCGCGGGTGCAGGTCGAGGTAGAACCGACCGAGCCGCGTCCGTCCCTCGTAGACGTCGTAGACCTCCACGGACTCGTGCCAGACCGGGACGCGGGTCACGCGCCGGTACCGGAGGCCGAAGAGCCGCCCCGAGACGTCGAAGAGGCCGTCGCGGACTTTCTCGAACTGGAGGTAGGGCCGGATCTCCTGCGAGTCGAAGCGGTACTGCTCCGCCCGCCGTCGCTCGATGTAGTAGTTCGCGTCCCAGGGGTCCAGGCCCATCGCCGCGGGGACGTCCTTCTGCTTTCGCTCCACAAGCTGCGCGTAGTCTCGTTTCGTCCTCGGTCCCGCGGTGCGGGCGACCTTCTCGATGAATTCCGCGGCCGCCTTTGCCGACCCGATCATCATGTCCCCCGTCACGTACTCGGCGTAGTCCCGGTACCCCAGGAGCGTCGCCAGCTCGTGCCGCTTCTCGAGCAGGCGCGCGAGGACCTCGAGGTTCTTGGGGTAGCCGCGGTCGTAGAACTCGCGCTGCAGTCGTTGGCGGACGCTCGCCTTGGCGGCGTACTGGAACACGGGGATCGCGTCCGGGTATGCGGTCGTCAGCGTGATCTTGCCCTCCTTCGGGACGTGGCTCGCGATGAAATCGTCCGGGAGGCCTTGCAGGTCCGAAGGGTCGTCCAGATGGATGGATCGCTGGTCCTCGTTGATGTTCCGGTCGAACGTGGAGCCGATCTCGGAAATCTCGTCGTTCAGGGCTTTGATCCGGGTCCGGGTCGGCTTGTCCCGGTCCACACCGGCCCGGCGGAAGTCGCGTCGGATCTTCCAGACCGCGTACTGCGTCTCCCGATCCGCCTTCCGAACGTCGAGCTTGGCGAACGCGTCGTAGAGCGGCCGGTTCAAGCTGACTTCGGTGGACAGGCTGTCTGCGGCCAGATAGGCCTTGTTGGCGGCGTCCCGAACCGCCGCGTCCGTGTGTGCGTTGAAGAGGAGCTGTGTCTGGAGGGCGACCAAGCTGATTCGATTCGACAGCTCGTTGAAGGGGACGAGGGTGTTCGCAACGCTCCGTTTTCCTTTCACGTTGACCGTCTTTGCGAGGATGGAGCGGGCCTCGTCGAGCAGCCGGCTCGCTTCGCGCGTGACCTGCTCGGGTGTCTTCAGGAACAAGAGCGTGGGATCCGTGAGTTCGGTCCCGATGTGTGTCTTACCAGGCATCCTGCCTCGCCCCCCGTTCGAGCGGCCGCGAACCGGGCCGCCTGGATAAGTACCTATCTTCCCCGCAAGACCGTCGCCGCCATACGACGGGTGGCGGGAGATGGAGGTCGGCGGGCAACGGCCATGTCGCCGCGTGAATTTCGGCGAGCTTAAATCCTTCCGATGGCTGAACGCGGCGATGAGCGCTCAGGCTGAGCAATCTCTGCCCCCCGCTTCGGCGGTTCGCCCGTCCGTGAGCAAGCCGGCGGCCGCCGCCGCCACGGGCCGGAAGGTCATCACCAAGACCGATGCCATCCTCCTAGTCAAGGACCTCAAAAAGACGTTCGACCCAGATGTCCGCGCGGTGGACGGAATCTCGTTCTATGTGAAGCGAGGCGAGGTCTTCGGCTTCTTATGCCCCAATGGCGCCGGGAAGAGCACCACGATCAAGATCATCACGACGCTCCTCCAGAAGACCGCGGGGACCGTGTTCGTGGACGGACTCGACCTGGAGGGGGAGCCCGCCAAGATTCGCGAGATCATCGGGTACGCCGCCCAGGACGTCGGGGTCGACGACGACCTCACGGGCCGAGAGAACCTGCGGCTCCAGGCGCGGTTCTACCACATCCCTCGCGCGGAGATGGACCCGCGGGTCAATCTGATCATCAAGACCGTAGGCCTCGAGGACGCCGCCGACCGGCGCGCCGGAACGTACTCCGGGGGCATGCGCCGTCGGCTCGATCTCGCGATGGCCCTGATCTCGAAGCCCAAGCTCCTGTTCCTCGACGAACCCACGACGGGGCTGGATCCCCAGAACCGGATCTCGGTCTGGAACTACATCAAGTCCCTCAATGACCAGGGGATGACGATCTTCCTCACGACCCAGTACATGGAGGAGGCGGACCGCCTGTGCGACCGCCTCTGCATCATCGACCTGGGGAAGATCGTGGCCCAGGGAACGCCGGCCTCCTTGAAGGCGGAGATCGGTGCCGACGTGATCCAGATCGCGCTCAAGTCGGACGGCGCGAAGAACGTGCGCGACGTCGCACGCGAAGGCCTACGGCGCATCCCGGGGATCCAGGAAGTCCAGAACTACGACGCTGGCGTGACCGTGTACGCGAAGAGCGGACCGAGCCTGGTGCCGCAGATCGTGCGCATGCTCGACGACGTGGGCGTCCAGATTTCCCAGCTGACCCTGTCCGCGCCCTCCCTGGACGACGTGTTCCTGAAGCACACGGGCCACCAGATGCGCTCCGAGGAAGTGAAGCCGCCGAGCCGGATGATGTGGGGCGCCCGCCGAAGGAGGGCGATGTGATGAGCTTCACGAACTACGTGTCCGAGGTGAACGGCATCTTCGGCCGCTGGATCAAGAAGACCCTGCGGCGGCCCCAGTTCCTGTTCTTCAGCCTCGTGCAGCCCGTGGTCTGGTTCGTCCTCTTCACCCAGGCGTTCCAGTCAATCGCGAGCGTCCCGGGCTTCTCCCAAGTCGCGAAGACCTCCTCCTACGTGACGTTTTTCAGTGCCGCGGTCATCATCCAGACCGTGATCTCCTCCGCCATGCAGTCCGGGATGGGCATGGTCACGGACCTGGAGAGCGGCTACATGGACAAGATGCGGGTCGCTCCGATCCACCGCTCCGCGATCCTCATGGGGAAGGTCCTCAGCGACGGTACGCGGATCGTGATCCAGACGATCGTGATCTTGATCTTGGGCTTCCTCCTCGGCGTCACGATCGCGTCGGGCATCGGGGGCCTGCTGATCCTCCTCGCGCTCGCGATGGCCTTCGGGATCGCCTGGTCGGGCATCTCGACGTTCATCGGCCTCGCGACCAAGAACTCCGAGGCCACGCTGATGATCAGCCTCCTGACCACGTTCCCCCTCCTGTTCCTGTCCACCGCGATGATGCCCAAGGTCTTCCTCCCCTCGTGGGTGCAGACCGTGGCCACGTACAACCCGATGAGCTACATCGCGGACGCCCTCCACGCCCTCGTGATTACGGGTTTCGATTGGACGCTCCTGTCCTACGCCGCGCTCACAATCTTGGCGGTCGGGGCGCTCAGCTTGACCGCGACGACCTCCATGTTCCGCCGCACGGTCTCGGGCTGAGCTTGCGCCGGGGCAGGGCAATCCTCAAGCCCAAGCCCTGGATGGCCTAGGACTCGGGGGCCCGGTGCGATCGGCGACAATGAGCGGCGAGGGATCGGGGCCGGTTTGCCTCTCCGGCTGGTGCTGGCCGCCCTCGTGCCGTTGCTCATCGTGACGCCGCTGCGGCTGCTCCGGTTTCCGGACGACGATCCGCTGACCATGGTCGTCCTCGGTCCCGCGTTTGAGGAGAGCCTCAAGCTCACGGCGACCCTGCTCGTCCTTCTCCTGGCGTCCGCGGTGCTCCGGGGCGGCCGCGACCCCGCGCTCGCCTTGCGGTACTGGCTCTTCCTGGCCCCCTGGGCGGTGGGAGGGCTGTTCGGGCTCTTGGAGGGGCTCGCGTTCTACCCGGGCCAGGGCGGGGCCGACTTCACGCTGCGGGAGGTCGCCCACGCCACGTTCGTCGCCTTGGCGCTCGGGGCCGCGTTGGGCGTCTGGCGCTCCCTGGAGGCGCCCCTCTTCGGCATCGGGTTCGGATTCGGAGCCGGGTTCGCGGCGCACATCCTCTTCAATGGCCTCGGCCTCCTGGCGACGTTTGCCGGCGTCACGTTTGCGGACCAGGTCGTCTACCTCGCTGCCCTCGTCGTCCTCTCGGTCGCGGTGCTGTCCCGGGAGGTCCGGGCGGATCCCGGGTCGCGCGTAGCCCGCTCCTTTCTCCCGTTACCGGTTCGACGGCTCTAGCCTTAAGTGCCGAACGGCGTCTCCCGGGCCATGGCCTCCCGACCCAAGCTGTACACGGAGCCTTTCAGCCACTATTGCGTCGCGGCGGAGCGGATGCTCGCGTTCAAGAAGATCGCCTTCGACCCCGTGGATGTCCCGTACCACGACAAGCGCGCGCTGATCGCCGCGACGGGCCAGGACTACGTGCCCACGCTGGTGTGGGAGGGCAAGCCTGTGTTCTGGTACGACATCCCCGACTTCCTGGAGGCGCGGGTACCCAAGCCCACGCTCTATCCAAGGGGGCAGAAGGGCCTGGCGATCGTCCTCGAGCACTGGGGCCACCAGGTCCTCGAGGAGCGCGTGTGGCGGTATGTCGTCACCAAGGTGCTGCCGAAGCTACGGGACGACCACGAGCGGTGGGTCTTCGAGGAGATGCAGACTCGTGCCCGCGGACCTTGGCATGTGCTCGAGATGCGCCGCGGGGAGTTCCGCGAGGACATGGAGACGCACCTGGCCATGGTGGACGCCATCTTGGACGGCCGCGATTGGCTCCTGGGCGAGCCGAGCCTCGCGGACTTCGGGATCTACGGCGGGATGTACCCTCTCCTGTTCGTGGGCGAGAAGGTGCCCGCGAAGCTGACGCGGCTCGCGAGCTGGGCGGACCGAATCGGGAAGCTGTCAGCCTGACGACGCCTCCGCCGCGCGGATCTCTTCGACGAGGATGCCCACAGGGACCTCGCGCTGCTCCCCCGTCTTCAGGTTGCGGAGCCCGACCTTCTCCGCCTTGAGCTCCCGCTCGCCGACCAGGACGGCGAATCGCGCGCGGGTCGCGTTCGCGTAATCCAGGTTCTTGGAGGGACCGCGACCCACGAGATCGATATCGGCCTGGAGGCCCGCGGCGCGCAGCGTGGTTAGGATCTCCACGGCTCGCCCCCGCGTGGACTCCCCGATGGGCACGATGTACGCGTCGATGCCCGCGGTGGGCGGGAAGACGTTTTCCGCCTCGGCCGCGAGGACGAGGCGGTCCACCCCGAGCGCGAAGCCCGTCTGAGCCACAGGCTCGCCGCCGAAGAGTTCCGCGAGCATGTAGGCACCGCCCCCGCCGACCTGCTTCTCGGCTCCCAGGTTCGGGGAGTCGAGCTCGAAGACGAGACCCGTGTAGTAGTCGAGCCCGCGGACCACGCCCATGTCGAACTCGTACTCGGAAGGCAGGATGCCGTAGCGCGACAGCTGGGTGGCGACGTGTTTGAGATAGCCGAACGCGTCGGTCCCTTTGCCGCCGAGGACGGTCTGGGCCTCGTCCAGAACCGCCGCGTCGCCGTGGAGGGCGGCCATGCGCCGCAACGGCGCGACGAGCTCGGACTGCCCCAGTCGCCTGAGTTCGTCCTCAAGCGCGGGGAAGTTCTTCTTGTCCAGCGCGTGGAGCACCCTCGCCTGGTCGGCGGGACCGAAGGGGAGGAAGGCGCGCAGCATCCCGATGTGCCCGATCCGGGCCTTGATCTGCTTGAGGCCGATCGCGCGCATGGTCTCGATCGCCAGCGCGATCACCTCGGCGTCGGAGGCGAGCGTCGCGCCCCCGATGATCTCCGCGTCGAGCTGCTCGAACTCCCGGTATCGGCCCTTCTGCGGCTCCTCGTACCGGAAGGCGGGGCCGTAGCAGTACACCTTCACGGGCTTCGGCAGGCTCCGCAGCTCCGCAACGTAGAAGCGAAGAATCGGGGCGGTGAACTCGGGGCGCAGGGCGATGTCCCGCCCTCCCTTGTCCTTGAACGCGTAGAGCTCCTCGACCACACCGGGTCCCGACTTCGCGGTGAAGAGGTCGAGGGACTCGAAGATCGGCGTCTGGATCTCGCGGAAGCCGAAGCCCGCCGCGGTCCGCACGAACGCGGACTCGACGAAGCGGCGCTTGGCCATGTCCTCGGGACCCCAGTCGTTCGTCCCGCGCGGCCGCTCGAACGCCATGATGCGGGCCGAACAAGGCCACCCGCCATAAACGTTTGGGGCCACCGCGGAGTCCCGGCCCAGCGCCGACGCTCACGCGAACATGCCCGGCCGCCAGGGGAGCCCGAATACGTCCCGGACCGTCTCCGCCCCGAGCCCGTGGAACAGATGCTCCATGCGCCGCCGGTCCCCGCGGGGGACATGGAGCACGATGGCCCCGAACGTCCGCGCGGTCTCCGCGAGGCGCGCCTCCGCGATCGGGAGGGGATCCGCCGCCGGACGGTCCCGTGCCAGGATCACGACGGTCACCTTGCCGAGTATCCTGGTCGCGACCGAGAGCCAGTACCCCAGCTCCTCCACGCTCCGGGTTTCCGACAGGTCGCACGCCGCGAGGATGGTCTTCGCGCCGCGGCAGTAGGCGCGGAGCTGGCGCTTGTTGTAGAAGCGGCGCCCGGCGATGTCCCATACCGTGAACACGAGATGCACGTCGGCCCCCGAGTCCGACACCTCGGCCGTTTCGTGCCGGGTCCTGACCTTGGCTCCGAGGTGCTCACGGTTCGTGTCAGGCACGCCGT
>DASQGG010000096.1 GCA_035632695.1 Thermoplasmata archaeon | reverse complement strand
AAGCCATCCCACACCCGGACGGTCGACGGGGCTTCATAGGCGAGTCGTGCATTGTGGAACGCTCGGTCCCACTCCGCGGTCACATTGTCCGAGGTCCCATTGATGAACGACCACGGCGCCGCGGACGTGAAGTTGGCATCGCGCAGGCGGTTGCTCCAATTTGCAGCCAGCGAGAGGCCGGACGCACCAGCGCTGACGTTTGAGTCGACAGTCCCGTTTGCACCAACGAATTCGGATCCACCGGTCCACAGCATGGATTGGGGCAACCATGACAGCGAGGCTTGGCCACCACCCACCGAGACGTTCTGCCCCGTCAAACCGGCCGACGTATTCATAGACCACGTGATCGTCCGCGACGCATCTGCGTTCCCCCTGACGACCGGGAGGTCCGCTCGACTTGGAACTGTGATCACAACTAGGAGCACGAAAAGGATGCAGAGTCCGAGGCACAGGCTTCGAGTCGGGCCCGTACGGCAGCCGTTCCTTCCTCGTGCGAGCATGGGCATGTCCGATCCGGTTCGTCCCCCGCTCCCGGCCCGAGACCCCTCTCACGTCGCCCGCAACCCACAGGCGCCGGCTCAGGGGGCGCGTCCATCGAACCGAGCGTACTTAATGATTTCCGCACGGCCCTCCGCGCGGGGTCAAGGCGGGATCCGACGGGTTTCGCGGCTCAGGAAGGACGACGTCCGCAAGCCAAGTGTCGGACGGTCGTTCTCGTCCGTGGAAGTACAAGTATATGGCCGCGAACGCCGGTCCCCCGCCGGGTCGAGAGAGGAGGTCGAGACAACGGGCCTACACGCTCGAACGGTCGACGAGCACGCCGTCGCCCCGGTGATCGCCGAGGTTCTTCTTGTGGCGATCTCCGTGACGATCGCAGGCGTCGTGTACTTCACGGCGAGCAACCTCACGGCCCAGTCCATGGTCCCCGCGCGGCCCTTCGTCGCCTTCGCGCCCGTCACCGTCCGGGACGGGGTCGCGACGATCACGGTCGCCGCCGTGAGCCGGACCGCCTCCGTCTCGAGCTACCGGGTCAACCTGATTGCAGGCGGTGCCGTCGGCCGGGCAACCGCCCTGCCCGCGCCGGGAGGCGTCGCCACGATCTCGATCGGCAGCGCGAACTATCGCGTGGCGTGGACCGACGTCGGCGGCTCGAGCACGCTGATGAGTGGCGACCCGATCACGGTCACCGCGGCGACCGGGCCGTTGCCGACGGGGACCGTGTTCACGTTCTACCTGCTGTGGTCCGACGGGTCCATGCTCCAGTCCGCGTCCTGGACCTCGTGAGGCGGTCCGCGTTCACGTGCGGGCGAGCTGGGATTCCGTGACCATTTGCCCGATCCGGCGGAACGCCTCCTCGACGTTGGCACCCGATTTCGCCGAGGTCATCAGGAAGGGGCAGTCGAACGCGCGAGCGACCTGCGCCACGTCGTGCTCGCCGTACTGGGCGCTCGACAGGAGGTCGCTCTTGTTCACCGCGATGAGCACGGGCACCTTGCCGACGACCTGCTCGACCCCGTCCACCCAGTCGTCCAGGTCGTCCAGTGTGCGGCGCCGGGTGAGGTCCGCGACCGCGAGGATGCCATTGGCCCCATAGAAGTAGGCCTCCTTGAGGAGCTCCCGGAAGCCCTTCTCCCCCATGATGTCCCAGATCTGGAGGTCCACGTCGACCAGGAGGTCCCGTTCCGGAAGGAAGACGCGCGCCTCCTTCTTGGAGACTCGCGTGCCGATCGTGGTCACGTACTGCTCGTCGAACAGGTTCAGGACGTACCGGCGGATCAGGCTCGTCTTCCCGACGGCCTTCTCGCCGACCAGGCAGATCTTGGACTTCAGGTGTCGGGTCTCCGTCATAGGACCGCCATTCACGGGACGGCCGAGGGCACGCCTCGGGGGACTTAACGCTTGCGGCGCGCGTGGCGTCCCTCGAGAATCAGGAGGGCGGTGCGATGCCCTCCTTGGCGAGGATCATGGACCCGAGGCGCTGGAACAGGGTGTTCACGTTCTCTCCGCTCCTCGCGGAGGTGTAGTAGTACGGCGCTTCGAAGGCGCGCACCGCCTGGTCGATCTCCTTCTCCCCGTACAGGATCATCACCTCGTCCTTGAGGTCCACCTTGTTGATCGCGAAGACGACGGGGATCTCCCCGACCACGTTGAAGACGCCCTGCACCCAGTCGTCAAGCTCCTTGAGGGTCGAGTACCGCGTGAGGTCCGCCACGGCGATCGTGCCCTTGGCCCCGTGGAAGAAGGCTTCCTTGAGCAAGTCCCGGAACCCCTTCTCGCCCATGATGTCCCAGATCGTCATGTCCATCTGGACCTTGACGTCCTTGCCGGGCACGTCGAAGGCGAGCTCTTTCTTGGACACCTTGGCGCCCAGGGTCGTGATGTACCGGTCGTCAAACTCGTCCTGCACGTACCGGCGGATCAGGGAGGTCTTCCCGACCGCCGCCTCCCCCACGAGGCACACCTTGGTCTTGATCCGCTGGACCTCGGGCATGGCGCGTCCGGCGAAAG
The DNA here is from genome assembly GCA_035632695.1 of Thermoplasmata archaeon. Lineage (NCBI taxonomy): Archaea > Methanobacteriati > Thermoplasmatota > Thermoplasmata > Thermoplasmata archaeon. Next base: position 6,996 of record DASQGG010000096.1, on the reverse strand, counting down.
GGCGGGTCTCTACTTAAGCGGTGCGGAGGCGGTCCGCGCCGAGGGGTCGCGGGCCAACGTTTATGTCCACTACCCCCCGTCGGGGCGCGATGCGGCTCCAGCATCGGATCGTCGCGGCGATCGACGCCACGGACGTCCGCCTCGCTAGGTCCGTCGCGAAGGCGTTGGCGGGCCGCGTCGACGCGCTCAAGGTGAACTGGCCCCTCGTGCTCGTCGCGGGCCCCGGGATCGTGAAGGAGTTCTCGGATCTCGCCTACGTCCTGTGCGACTTCAAGATCGCGGACATCCCCAACACGAACCGCCTGATCGTGGAGCAGGCGCTCGCCCTGGGCGCTTCGGGGGTGATCTGCCACGCCTTCGCCGGCGAGGACTCCGTCCGTGCGTGCGTGGAGACCGCGAAGGGTGCGGAGGTGTTCGTGGTCACCGAACTCAGCCACCCGGGAGGCCAAGACTTCACGGCGAAGCACGCGGAGGAGTTCGCGCGCCTCGCGGTCCGCGCCGGAGCCGCGGGCATCATCGCCCCCGCGACGCGCCCCGAGCGGGTCCGTGCGCTCCGCGGCCTGATCGGCGACCGTCTCATCCTGGCCCCCGGCGTCGGTGCGCAGGGTGGGAAGCCCGCGGACGTGATCCGCGCGGGCGCGGACGCCGTGATCGTGGGACGGGCGCTCTACGAGGCACCGGACCCTGCCGCCGCGGCCGAGACCATCGCCCGGGAAATCCGGGCCCGGTAGGCTCCCGAGGACTCGAAGGTTTTTGAGGGAGGCGACCATGCCATCCCTCACGCCGCCCGTCGCCGCGAAGGACCGTGCCGCCGTCGAGCGATTCCTGGAGCAGGACGCCGTCTCGACCGCGGTGGTCTGGAACCGCGCCTTCGACATGGAAGGGACGAAGGAGCTGTTCGCGGACGGCGATCCGGTGCGAGGCGTGCTCGCGGTCGCACGGCCCGAGTGGGCCGGGGGCGCCGCGGGCATCGCGATGCACGCGACGGCACCCGAGGCGGCCCAGGGCTTGATGACCGCCTGGCCCCACGGGGAGGTGTTCTTCCATCTCACCGAGGAGTGGATGCTCTCCCTGGTCGAGCCGCACGCGGAGTCGATCGACGGCGGCGTGTTCTGGTTGTTCCGCCTCGACCCCGACGACCTCGTCGACCGTGGATCGCAGGGCGTCGAGCCGCTGGACCCCAAGTGGGCGGAGCTCGTCGGACGTGTCTGGGACCCGGACTGGAGCGACGCCGGAGCGTACGTCCGCAAACGCATCGAGGCGGGTCATGCGTTCGCGGTGTACGACGCCGGGAAGCCCGTGGCCTGGGCCTTCACGCACTTCGAGACGCCCCGGGTCAGCATGATGGGCTTCCTCCACGTTCTGGAGCCGCACCGGCGGAAGGGCTACGCAAGGGCCGTGGCCTCGGCCCTGATCCGCGACATCCTGGACCGCGGCAAGATCCCCGCGCTCCATGTGAAGACGGACAATGTCGCGTCCCTCGAGCTCACGGCGAGCCTCGGCTTCCACCGCGTGAAGAAGCAGGTGTGGGCGGACGCGGTGATGCGATGAAGATCACGCCCCTGGCCGCGGACAGCCTCGGGGCGCGGTCCATGGCGACCTTGGTCGAAACCCCCGACGTGACGATCCTCCTGGATCCCGCGGTCCGGCTGGCGCCCTACCGGTACGACCTGTCGCCCCATCCCACGGAGGAGGCGCGCCAGAAGGAGCTCTGGCGGCGGATCAAGGAGGCCGCGAAGCGGGCCGAGGTGCTCACGGTGAGCCACTACCACTACGACCACCACAACCCCGACGCTCCGTCGATCTTCCGCGGCAAGCTCGCGTACCTGAAGGACGGCAAGGCGAAGATCAACCGGAGCCAGAGGGAGCGGGCGAGCGCCTTCGTGCGGGCGGTCAAGAAGTACCCTCTGGAAATCCAGGTCGCGGAGGGCAACGACGTGGACTTCGGCGGCACCGAACTGACGTTCTCTCCCGCGGTGCCGCACGGGTACAACGACGAGCTGGGCTACGTGGTCATGGCGCGGATCGCCCAGGGCGACGAGATCTTCGTGCACACGGGGGACGTGGAGGGACCGCCGCTCAAGGAACAACTCGGCTTCCTCCTGGACGCGGCGCCGACGGTCCTGTACGCCGACGGGCCCATGACCCACATGCCCGACAACTACCCCGAGGCGTACACGAAGCGCTCCCTGGCGAACCTCGAGCGCGTGATTCGGAGCACGGCCCTGCGCACCCTGATCCTCGACCACCACCTCCTGCGGGACCGGGAGTGGCGCAGCCGCATCGAGCCTCTGGCCGCCGCCGCGGCGGAGCACGACGTGACCGTGACCACCGCCGCGGGATACGCGGGCAAGGCCGTGGACCAGCTCGAGGCGAACCGCGACCGCCTGTACGGGTTCGACATGAAGGCCTAGCCGAAGGCCGCCACGGTGTGCACGTGGACCGGATGGGTCGCGATGTAGCGCCCGATGGGCCGATACACGAAGTAATTGTGCCAGACGTACCACGAGAGGCCGAGACCGAGGGCCGCCATGGGGGCCGCCGCGACCGCGGCGGGCGGGATCGTCGCCCCGGCGGGCAGGTTGCCGCCGAGGTACCCCATGCCGAGCGGCGCGAGCCCGTAGCTCAGGATGAGTGCGAGCTCCTCGATTTCCAGCGTAAGGTCGAAGAAGCTCATCCGCGTCACCGCCCCGAGGCAGTCACGGAACACGTCCACCGCCTCGTCGGGCTCCAGAGGGTTCGTGGCCAGCATGGCCGCGGGCGCGAAGGGGGGGTCGAACGAGCCCTGCACATGGGACAGGGTATGGGAGAACCGGTCGACCAGGGTGTCCGAGGGGATCTGGGATGCCGCGAGCAGGGACGCCGCGATGTCCAGCTGCATCCCGTCCTGGTATCCCTTCGCGGTCATCGCGGACTGCGCCGCGTCGAACCGGGCCATGGCCTCGTCCACGGAGTACGGCGATCGAGCGAGCGCCGCGACGAGGAGGGCGTTCAGCGCGGGGCGCCGCCTCTTGATGTCGTCGATCCGGGCGAAGACCTGATCCCACCACCCTTCCTGCAGGTCCGCCAGGGAGGCCGCGACAATCACGCGGTCCTGGGGCATGATCCCGTGGTACTGGAGCCCGATCCGGATCCGCTCGAACACGCTGCGAACGACGGAGGGATCCCAGGGCAAGGACGCCAGGATCGCGGAGGCCAGGAGCCGGTCCTCCGGGCTGAAGTCCCCCCAGTTCATTCCGTGGTTGAACCACTGGAACTCGGAGACGATCATCCCGGGATTGATGCCCCGCTTCGCGAGGATGGCGGAGGCGAACCGGGCGTCCACGTTCGTCATGGGCGACGTGGGACCCCACTCGTCCTCGGTGCGGGTCTGCTCGTCGAGGATCAGGAACTTGTTGATCACGGACGCCTGGTCCACGAGGCTCGCGATCTGGCCGCGGTACTTGGCCATCTCCTCCTGGAACGCCACGAAGTCCCGCCCCGGGAGACGCCGTTGCCAGGCTTTGAGATCCTCGAGGACGCCCTTCCCGGACAGCGTGACGTCCACGTACTCCTGGGTCGGGCCGTTCCACACGAGACCGTCCAGGGTCGCCTTCTCACGCGCCAGCTGCTCCAGGTTCGCGATCATTTGGCGGAGCTCTGGGGACGCGTCGGGTCCCGGGGTCGCTAGGGCTTGGCGTGAGAGGTCGCGGACTCGGTCCCGGAGGGCGACGAGCCCGGCCACGTCCGCATTCCAACGGTCGTGCGTCGCCCCGTCCACGGTCCTCACGAGCCCTTGGGTCACGAGGAGGTCACGCTGCTCCTGGGACGCCGCGGCTTCCTGATGGCTTTCGATCCCTTCGAGGACGGCTCGCACCCGATCGCTCTCCATTACACCCCCACCTCCGTGGCGACATCGATCTCGAGACCGCACTGCGCGGCGTCCACCGCAGGCTCGACCCGGAGGAGGAGCTTCCGACCGCGGTGCTCCAAGGAGAGGAAGGGGTCGGCGATGCACGCGCGCTCGAGGACCTCCAGGATCCAGCGCCGTCGCTCCGCCCCCGTGCGGAAGGCGCGCCACCGGCGGTCGACATCCCACGCGAGCGCCTCGAGGGCGTACGTGGCCTCGTAGACGTTGCGGTGGAACTGCCGGCCGATCTCCTCCCGCACCTCCGCCGCGCCAAGGGCCGGAACCTCCTCGATGCCCTCGAGGTCGGCAAAGTGCATGGTGCCGTCCGGCGCGATGACCGCGTCCTTGTCGAGCCAGACGTCGTGGTACGCGAGGCCCGCGTACGCGCCGCGGACCGCGTCGTGACGCAGGGTGCGGGCGTAGAGCGTGAGGGCGGCCATGGACGAGCGGGCGAGGTTCTCCAGGAATCGCTCGGCGTCTTCGAATGAGGCCACGCCGAACAGGGAGAGGGCGCGGGACGTGTCCACGCCGAACGTCACGGGGCTGTGGAAGTACAGCCGCACATTGGACGGCATGAGCCGTACCTCCTGCCAGAACTCGCCCTCGTAGCGGCGGTACCAGAAGAAGCGGCTCGCGACTCGGGCGAAGTCGTCGGGGAGCCGCAGCAGGGCGATGACCGGGCACACGTGGAACCCGTTGATCTGGGCGTCCGTCGCGCGCAGGCTGGTCAGGAATCCAATGGCCGCGTTGTCGGGCGCCTGCCCCCCGTAGGGGACGTTCCCGAACCACCGCTCCCCCGTGATGAAGCCGACTGCGGCGCCATCGTCCAGCGCAAGGCGGGCGGCGGAAGCGGGGTCGCGGGCGATGGACCGAACGCGGTCCGCCGTCAGGGCCGCGTTCTCGTACGCGTCCACGGCCGCGCCGCAGCCCTTGACCGCCGCGAGAAACTCCTGGCCCAGGATCGGGTGACGCCGGCCGGGCAGGATCGCGGACCGGTTGTCATCCCGCACCCCGGACACGGGGACGCCATCGGACCGCCCGGAGAGCTTCCAGAGGAGCTCGGGGACGTAGACGGACGGCGGCTCCCCGGACCAGAAGGCACGGAACCTCGGGTCGCCGAGGCTCTCGACGCCGTCCGCGAGCCGGACCAGGCGCACGGGATCGTTCGGCACGCAGACCGCTTCGCGGACCATCAGGTCGGCCTCTGGAGGGCCGAGGGGGCCGCGGGCGGGTTCTTGGAGTAGTAGACGGAGTCGCCCACGGGAACGAAGCCCACCTGCCGCGCGATCTGGAGGGAGGCCGTGTTCTGTCGCGAAATCTCGACGATGACCCGGTCGACGCCGAGCGCGGCGAGCGTGGAGAGGCGCGCCTTCGTGAGCTCCGTGCCTAGACCGCGGGAGCGCTCCGTTGCCTTCACGGTCAGGGTGTGGAGTCGGGCGACGGACCCGACGACCATGGCGAACCCGAAGCCCACGACGGCTCCGTTGGACAGGGCGACGAACCCGAGGTCCCCCGCCTGGAAGGAGGACTGGATGAAGCGAGCGGCTCGGCTCTGGTAGACCTCCTGGGCGATGAAGGTGACGAAGCCCAGGTCCTCCGCGGTCATGGGCCGGACCACGGACGTGTCGTACTCCAGGGGCTGCGGGCCCTTGAGCTGCAGGATCGTGAAGCGGTCGACCTCCTTGGCCCCGAGGACGCGCCCCGGGATCGTCGCCTCCGCGAAGAAGTCCCGCATCTTCACCCGCTTCATGAGCACGCGGGCGACGCGGTCCTCCGTGGCGAAGAGGCTGCCCATGCCCGATTCCCGGTCGAGGAGCGCCAGCCCGACGATCTTGCGCTCGTCGAGGGCCAGGACCACGGGATCCCCCTCCGCGATGGAGCGCTCCGCGAACACGGGGAGGAACGGGCCAAAGAACGGTGACCCGTCCGGGGTCAGCCCCGTCGCGTCCGCGGGTCGCTTGGCCTTGCGGATGCGGACGTACGTGGCCTGGTTGCCCGATCCGATTCGGAGCCGGCTGGGCCCTCGGCGGACCCGGATCACGCCGACGACGGCAATGATGATCGCCGCAGGGATCCCCGCGTAGACGAGGGCCGTCGTCGGGAGGTCCAGGGGCACCGGGTAGCTGCTGGACGTCACGGTCAACGTGGTGCTGTTGACAAAGCCGTTGAACCCATCCGAGTCCTGCTCCGTGTACTGCTCGCCGACGACGAACCCGGTGTTCGCATCGTAGTAGTACTTGTCCGTGTACGTGGCGAAGAAGCGACCGTACACGTCATCGCGGTTGTACGAGCCCGTTCCCTGGAGGAGAATCGTAGCGTGGGGCACGGCGCCGATCCAGTACGTCGCGCTCAAGGACTGGACGGTCAGGGGTTCATCGAGAACCTGGATCACATGACCGACCGCGGTGGGGACCGGAATCCAGAACCAGACCGTCGCGTTCGCGGGGTCGCTCACGACCACGTCGTTGCCGGAGAGATACTTGCGTGTGCCCAGGGGGAACACGGGGTGGTACACGTCGCTCCCCGAGGAGCTCGATCCGAGACTGTTCGAGTAGCTCCAGGATCCGGTGCCGGTGACGGACACGGTGTTCCCCGCGACGGAACTCACGGAGTAGCGGTAGTGCGACTGCGTCGTCTCCGTGTACCCCGTGTAGTTGCCCTGTCCCTCGCCCACCGTGGTCTTCTGATCGAACTCTAGGAAGTCCCCGGTGGCGGGGGTGCCCGCAATCGCGGGCGCCGTCGCGAGCAGGACGAGGGCGAGGCTCACGGCAAGGGACAAAACCGCGTGGCTGCAGGCGCGCCTCGTCGTCTCGCGGTACCGGCGTAATGCCGTCGTCTTCGAATCCCTCCTCGGCCGCGACAGCGGTGGCAACCTCTTAAAGGTCGCGGGGGCACCCCATCGAGACGTGCCGCCGGGACCTCACGTCAGCCGGCGGAGAGTCGGCGGTGCGCCGTCGCCGACGAGTGCGTAAGGCGCATGAATGCGAATCGGGAGACATCGAGCCATCACCGGGGACGACTGGCCGTGGGCGAATCCCGAAAGAGCTAAGTCACCTCCGAGATTCGGGGGGACCGCCATGGCACGCGAACACCACTGTCCGAACGAC
>DASQGG010000095.1 GCA_035632695.1 Thermoplasmata archaeon | reverse complement strand
CGAAGAAGCTGAAGAGCGGAAGGAGGACCAGAAGAGGCAGCGTGAAGGCGACGAACACCGCGGGCCAGCCGAACAGGTCGCCGACGACAGGCCCCAGCAAGCTCCCGGCGGCCACGCCTGCGGGAGGTCCGGAGAGGAACAGGCCCACCGCCTTCCCTGGGCTCTCCGAGAAGGCCTTCGAGACCAAGTACGCGCACGGGACGAAGATGAACGCGAGTGGGATGCCGGAGACGAACCGCAGCGGCAAAATGACGTCGTAGCGGGGCAGGCTCCAGATCGCCACGCTCACGACGAGGAGCACGGCCCCGGACGCGACCACGATGGGCCGAGGATCCCGACGGTCGATCAGGTAGCCTGCGGGGATCTGAAACAGGAGGATCGCCAGCAGAAAGACGGAGATCAGGGCGCCCGCCTGGGCGTTGGAGATCCCGAGGGCGTTGGACATGGGCGTGAACACGGGGGCCGGGGCGATGTAGAACGCGTTGCTGCACACGTTGACCGCCCACGTGGACAGCAGGAACGCCATGGGACGGAACGGGCGGTCCGGGGCCAACATGGGCCTAGGCGAGCTCGCCGAACGATATAAGGGCGTGGCCGTCGACGACGCTACCGACGCGTCTTCGCCCGCGCTCGGGGCGAGCGGTGCGGTGTACCGGCGGCCAGCAACCGAATCGCCGCCGCCTGAGGATCGAGAGTTCGGCGGACGACCTCCTGCACGAGCCGCTCGAACCCCGCGCTCGTGGGCCCCGCGCGCACGCGGTTCGCCAGGAGGCGGCGCGCGTTCTCCAGGATTTCTTGCCGCGCCCGCACGGCCTCCCGCTTCTGCCAGCGGCCGTCCGAGCCGAGGAGCGCGCGATGCTGGACGATCGCATCGGCGAGTTCGTCGATGCCCGTTTCCTTCAGGGCCGAGGTGCGGAGGATCGGGGGTCTCCAGCCGTCCCGCTCCTCGATCTGGAACCGCAGGTTCGCGACGAGGCTCTCGGGATCCGCCAGGTCGGACTTGTTCACCACGTAGAGGTCGCCGATCTCGAGGATGCCCGCCTTCATTGTCTGGACGGCGTCCCCGGTCAGCGGCATCTCGACGACGACGGTCGTGTGGGCACGCCCGGCGATCTCGACCTCGCTCTGCCCCGCCCCGACGGTCTCCACGAGGACGAGATCCATCCCCATCGCATCGAGGACGCGGACCGCGTCGAAGGTCGCGAGCGCCAGGCCGCCCGCGTGGCCACGGGTCGCCATGGATCGGATGAACACGCCTGGGTCGATGCCCGTGTCCGCCATCCGGATGCGGTCTCCGAGGACCGCGCCCCCGGAGTACGGGGACGTCGGGTCCACGGCGACGACCCCGACCTTCTTCCCGCGCGTGCGGAACTCCCGCACGAGCTGGTTGATCAGGGAGCTCTTCCCGACGCCGGGGGCGCCCGTGAATCCGACGTACTGCGCGTGCCCCGTGTGCGGGTACACGAGCGCGAGGGCCTCCGCCGCCTCGGGTTCGTCGTCCTCGATCAGGGAGATGAGCTTCGCGGCCGCGCGCTTGTCTCCCGCGAGGAGATCCCTCACGAGGCCCCGGACCGGGCTCGGCGCGGTCCGCGAGGGCACGTCCTCACGCACCCTTCGCGGATCCGGCTTTCTCGAAGAACGCGACGATGTCGTGGAGTGGCGTCCCGGGCCCGAAGACGGCCTTGATCCCGGCCTTCTTGAGCTTCGGGATGTCCTCCTCCGGGATGATGCCACCGCCCGCGACCACGATGTCCCCGGCCCTGCGCTTCTTCAGAAGCGTGACGACCTCGGGGAACAGGGTCATGTGCGCGCCGCTCAGGCAGGAGAGGCCGATCGCGTCGACGTCCTCCTGGATCGCGGCCTCCACGATATCCTCCGGGGTCTGCCGCAACCCCGTGTAGATGACCTCCATCCCCGCGTCGCGCAACGCGCGGGCGATCACCTTCACACCGCGATCGTGGCCGTCCAATCCGGGTTTCGCCATGAGGACGCGGATCTTCTTCGCCATCGACATCCCCTCAGTAGAGGAGCGGCTCCTCCCACACGCCGAAGACCTCGCGCATCACGCCGCAGATTTCACCCAGGGTGGCCCGTGCACGGACCGCGTCCAGGATCCTCGGCATCGTGTTCGACTCGGGGTCCTCGCACGCCTTCCGGAGGCCGTCCAGCGAGCGCTCCCACTTCTTGCGGTCCCGGCCCGAGCGGATGCGTCGGAGCCGTTCGAGCTGGGCCTTCAGGGAGGCCGGTGCGACGCGGAGCGGCTCGACCTCCGGCTGCTCGTCCACGACGAAGTCGTTCACGCCGACGATGATTCGCTCCTTGTCCTCGATCTCGCGCTGGTAGCGATAGGCGGAGTTGGCGATCTCCTGCTGGATGAACCCCTTCCGGATCGCGGCGATGACGCCACCCATGTCCTGGATCCGGTCGAAGTAGCGGTACGCCTCCTCCTCGAGCTCGTCCGTTAAGCTCTCCAGGTAGTACGAGCCCCCGAGGGGATCGACCGTGTTCGCGACCCCGCTCTCGTGGGCCAGGATCTGTTGGGTGCGCAGGGCGATCCGCACGGCCTTCTCGTTGGGCACCTGGTACGCCTCGTCGTAGCTGTTCGTGTGCAGGGATTGCGTGCCCCCGAGAACCGCGGCGAGCGCCTGGATCGTCGTGCGGACGATGTTCACCTCGGGCTGCTGCGCGGTCAGGGAGACGCCCGCGGTCTGCGCATGGGTGCGAAGGAGCCAGGACCGAGGGCTCTTCGCGCCGAAGGTGTCCCGCATCTCCCGCGCCCAGATCCGCCGCGCGGCGCGATACTTCGCGATCTCCTCGAAGAGGTCGTTGTGGGCGTTGAAGAAGAAGCTGAGACGGGGAGCGAAGGCATCCACCTTCAGGCCGCGGTCCACTCCCCACCGCACGTACTCCATGCCGTTCGCGAGGGTGAACGCGAGCTCCTGGCCCGCCGTGGCCCCCGCCTCGCGGATGTGGTAGCCACTGATCGAGATCGTGTTCCATTGCGGCGCTTCCTGGGCACCGAACTCGAAGGTGTCCACGACGAGCCGCATGGATTGCTCGGGAGGGAAGATCCACTCCTTCTGGGCCTCGTACTCCTTCAGGATGTCGTTCTGAATCGTCCCGCGGAGCTTCGGCAAGGGCACGCCTCGACTTTCCGCCATCCCCAGGTACATCGCCCACACCACATCCGCCGGGGCGTTGATCGTCATCGAGGTGCTGATCGAGCCCACGTCGATGTCCCGGAACAGGATCTGCATGTCCTCGAGGGACGAGACGGCCACGCCGCAGGTGCCGAACTCCCCCTTGGCCTCCGGCGCGTCCGTGTCGTACCCGTACAAGGTGGGCATGTCGAAGGCCACGCTCAGCCCCGTCTCCCCGTGGGCGATGAGGTACTTGAACCGCCGGTTCGTGTCCTCCGCGCTGCCGTAGCCCGCGAACATGCGCATGGTCCAGAGGCGGCCGCGGTACATGGTCGGGTGGATCCCGCGGGTGAAAGGGAACTCGCCCGGGTTGCCGAGGCGGTCCGCGAACGACTTGCCTCGCAGATCCAGGGGGGTGTACAGCCGCCTCACGGACCGGCTCGAGGTCGTGACGAAGTCCTTGCGGCGTTCCGGGAGCGCCTTAAGCGCGTCCTTGAGCGTCGTGGTCTCCCACTTCCGGAGACGGGACTCGAGTTCGTCGAGGTCCTCAGAATCCGACATGACCCGCCGTACGCTTTGAAGCACGGGTCCATATAAGATGGTTGCGACCCGCGGCATTCACTCGAGCTTCGACGTCTCCACGATCGTCTTGGCGAGGCTCTGGAACGCCTGCTCCACGTTCTCGCCCGACTTCGCGGACGTGTAGAGGATCGGCGTCTCGTAGGAGCGCAGCGTGTCGGCCGCCTCTTGATCCGTCGTCTCGCGCCGTTCCGTGAGATCGGTCTTGTTGCCCAAGGTGTAGACGGGGATGGGCCCGACG
>DASQGG010000094.1 GCA_035632695.1 Thermoplasmata archaeon | reverse complement strand
CCTGGACGAGGCCGTTCTCGGTCGGGTTGGGCGCCGTGTTGAAAGTCACGTTCACCCAGGTCCGGGCGATCTGGCCGTTCCCCGTCACGTTCAGCCACAGCGTGTAGTTCAGGGGATCCCCGCGACCCACGACGCTTCGGTCCGCGGTGAGGTCCACCGCGGCGGTCGGGGCGCTCGCGGCGAGCGTGAACGGCGGCGCCGGGTGCGGACTCGACGTTGCGAGCGCGAGGGCGAGGAGGACGAGCCCGAGGGCCAAGCACCTCCGGGGAACCCGCATGGAACCACCCGATTATCCTGTGCGACCTTCATGGAGTTTGCGACCATGTTATCGCGACCCGGCGCGTCGCCCTCCCGGAAGGCGCGCTCGGGAACCTTTATATCCGAAGGCCATTTTTGCCAGACCCCGACAGCTCGGCGCGAGAGGATTGTCGTTGCTGGATGAGCTCCAAGTGAAACGGGAGAAGGAGAACCAGGAGGCCGAGCGGCACCGCCGGCGGCGGGACGAGCTCAACGACAAGACGCGCGAATGGGTGGAGACGCGCGACCGGCTCAACGCCCAGGTGCGAGCCCTCGTCGAGGAGGCGACCGGGCATCGCATCAAGCGGGACGAGCTGAACGCCCAAGTCCGCGTCGCGAAGGAGGAACGCGACGTGTGGAACAAGAAGGTCAACGAGCTTCTCGAGGTCGTGAACGACGCGAAGCGGCGGCGACTGCCCCGCGGCGCGATCCCGATCAGCAAGCTGCGGCGCGACCTGAAGTCCCTCGAGTTCCGGCAGCAGACGTCCGTCCTCACGGTGGAGAAGGAGCGCGCCCTGATCGAGGAGATGGCGCGGATCCAGGCCGAGATCAAGAAGCTCGAGAAGTCCCTGGACGAGAACGAGGAGGTCCGCAAGCTCAACGACGATCTGCGCGCGGCGCGGGACAACGCGGAGGCCGCGCACAAGCAGGTCTCCGAGCTCGCGGAGCAGGCCCAGGCGGAGCACGACCAGATGTCGACGCTCTACGAGAAGAGCGACGAGCTCCGGCGGCAGGCGGACCAGGCGCAAGAGGAGTTCATCAAGACGAAGATGCTCGCGGACGAGGAGCACCGCAAGCACATTGAGCACATCCGCCAGGTCCACGACTACGACAAGATCATCCACGGCATCTGGATGAAGAACCGGGCCGCGGCCGGAGAGGTCGTCGAGACGACGGACGTGAAGCGCGAGGCGGAGGCGATCTTCGAGCGGTTCAAGAAGGGGGAGAAGTTGTCCACGGAGGACCTGATGACCCTCCAGAAATCCGGCTACCTGTGACGGGTGGCGGCGCCTCCGGACATGGGTGGCATTTTAGCCCCCGGCTTTACAAAAACTTATATACGCGTTTTCCAATGACATTTTCGGGGGAATTTTGGGCTAGTTCGTTAGAGTGCATCCCATCCCTTCTGACAAGGCTAGCCCTCCCTTCCTTTTTGACCGCGACTCTTGACGTACGCGACGTGCTTAAGTCCAGGCCGCGATACGGCGTGAGAGGGTGAAGCGTTGGGGACCGAAGGCTACGCCCAGTCTCCGAAACCGGTGGGCGATCTCGCCATGCGGTTCGGAGGCCGGACGATCGCGGGCCTGTTGCTCCTCGTTATCGCGGCCATACTCGTAGGCTCCACGACCACTCTGTCGTGGTGGAATCTTTCCGGGAGTGACGGTTACACGTCAGGCTGGTATCTGGGGAACGTCTGCTCAGCAGGCTCGTGCCAAGACTACAGCAGCTATCCCGCCCTGCATGACATGTTCAGTCTGGCCAATGCGCTCATCTTGGGTGCCCTTGTCCTGAGCATCGTAGCAGCTGTCCTGTTTGTCGTCTCAATCCTGCGACCACAGGTGGGGACCGGCGTTCTCGTTGCCGGTGTCTTGGGGTCGGTCCTTGCGTTGGCGGCGCCAGTATACGTTTATGTGGCGCTCCCGGGTGCAGTGCAAGCTTCCGTTCCTGGCCAGTCCCTTGTTATTGGTTTCTTCGGTTCGGAGACGCAACCCGGCGCGCCGGTCTGGTACGCTTGGGGTGGTGGCTCCGGCTGGTACTTGGCCTTCGTGGCGTTCACAATGCTCCTCATCTCGACGTTCGTCGCGTTTTCTGCGTCCCGCCATCTTGCAGCGTTTGGCAATGCTAGAATTTCCTCGCCAATGCCGCAGGTGCAAACGACCATGCCCCCAGAGGCGTTTTGTCCTTCGTGCGGGGCTCACTACCCGGCTGGGACTCAGTTCTGCAGCAAAGACGCAACGCCCTTGAAGCAAGCGACCTAGCACCGCCCCTGGACCCTTGTGCGCGCGGGTATCCCGCGGCGACCCCCGTCGTTCCCGCTCGCCTGCACTCCCTCACCCTCGCCGCCATCCTCATCT
>DASQGG010000093.1 GCA_035632695.1 Thermoplasmata archaeon | reverse complement strand
GATCTGGCAGGGAGCGTTCACGGGCTGGTTCTCGAGCTTCCTGTTCTTCGGACCGCTCGTCTACACGCCCATCGCCAACGTCGCCTTCTGGAACGTTACCCACTCGCTCATCGGGAACAGTACATTCACGGACCTCGGTAGCGCCATCTTGGTGGCCGTGGGCGGGAGCAACGTGATCTGGGGCAACGCGATCGTGCCCGCCGCACAGGAGCCCTCATTCTACATCTACCCTGACGAGCTCGGAATCCAGGTGCTGGAGAGCGGCGACCTGATCTACAACAACTGGGTGACGGTGAATGTACCCGCCTACGCGCTGAACTACAATCTGTACACGGGCGCCCCGCAGGTGAACGACAACGACTGGAACCTGTCCGCACCCGAGCCCGCCGTGAACGTGGCTATGGTCAACGGCTTCGCGCTGACGGGGAGCATCGTGGGTTCCGACGTCCAGTGCGGGAACTTCTGGGGCAACTACCTTCCGCTCGCGCCCCTGCCGTACAACAACAGCGGGTTGATCGGGAACGCCGGCGACGGTGACTACTGTCCGTATCCGATCGGCACCTACCCGCATGGCGTTCCGTTCTTCACGGTCACGTTCACGGAGACCGGGCTGACCTCCGGGAACTGGTCGGTCACAGTGGGCGGGATGACGAAGACCGCGGATCCCGGGTCCGCCATCTCCTTCCTGCTTTCGAACGGAATCTGGCCCTTCTCCGTCGCGAGTTCCGACGGGCTCACTCCCAACCCCGCGAGCGGAACCCTGACGCTCCCGGGAGCGGGCGACGTGACGGTCTCATTTGTCGCGCCGCTCGCGGCTGCGGAGGGCGGCTTACCGTCTCCTACGGACGTGAACCAGCCTGTGTCGTTCACGGCCACTCCGTCCGGCGGCTCAGGGACCTACACGTACGCTTGGGGCTTCGGGGACGGCGCCTCGAGCACGGACCAGAACCCGACCCACACGTACACGACGAACGGGACGTACAACGTCACGCTGTCGGTGAACGACTCGTTCGGAGGATCCTTCAGCACGTGGATGAACGTGACGGTCAACCCGCTCCCGGAGTGGACCGTCTCCGCCTCCGTGAGTAGCACGGATGTGGGACGGCCGGTGGATTTCAGGAGCACCTACGCGAACGGAACCGAGCCGTACACCTTCTCCTGGGACTTCGGCGACGGAAGTGTAAGTTCCGCTCAGAACCCCGGGCATGCGTACGCCTCGCCAGCACTGTACTTCGTGCTGTTCGAAATCACGGACGCGGCCGGAGTGAGCTCGAGTCGCGTGATTCCTGTCCTCGTAAACCCGGTGCCGCAGGTGACGGCCTCCGCGTCGACCACCGCGCCCGTGACGGGTCAATCCGTGGACTTCACGGGGCTGGTAGGCGGCGGAACGAACCCCTTCAACTTCACGTGGACGTTCGGCGACGGATCCACGGCGAGCGCGCAGAACACCTCCCACGCGTTCGGGAGCGCCGGAACCTACAAGGTGACGTTCCGGGTGATCGACCGGGTGGGCATGCCGGCGGCAACCACCTTCACGTTGGTTGTGTCGGAAAGCTCCGTCACCACTACGACCGCTGTCGTTGGCTCGGCCGCGGCGCTCATCATTGGGATCGTTGCGACGGCGCTCGTGTTGACCTATTTGACCCGCCGGCGGAAGAAGCCGAACGAGCCCGGCCCGGGCAGCCAAGGCGGTTCGAGTTCACCGCCATCGCCTTGAGGGCACCAACACCAGGAGGCAGGCGGCATTGCTCCGCCTGCCTTCCCTTTCCCCTTTGCAAGCGGTGGTTTAGAGCCTCCTGAGCGACATGGGCGAGGAGCGAGGGAAGGGACTCGACGTGCAGCGTTCCACGGTGACATCTCTCGGTCCCCGGTGCGGTCGCCCCCGATACCGTCCAGCGCGTCCTCGCACGATGAGATTTTGGCCCGTGCCACGACCTGCGAGGGAGGGCGGTCGAGCATGCGCGGACGCGGCGCGAATTCGGGATCGATTCGTCCACCTAGGCGGGTCGTTCGCAAGGACCCGCGTCGGCCTTACCCAGGGCCACCAAGGTGCAATGGGCCGCAGGATGGTCGAGGTCCACCGTCCCTCCCCGAATATCGGTCGATCGGTCGAGACGTATGGGGCGTAGCCCGTCATCTTAGGTGGCAAGCGCCGGCGTCGGCTGCTCTGCGGGAGGGTTCACCAACAGACACGCCACCGAATTCCCAGGGGCGATTTCGAGCAAGGGCGGTTCCGTCCAAGAATGGACGGTCACCGTCACGGAGCCCCCGTTCGGCGAGATGTCAGCGACCCCTCGGAACGCGAGGTGTTGGTCCTTCTTGTCCGCGACGAGCCTTCGCAACTCCTCCGCGAGGGTGTCCGCGCTGGTTCCGGTCTTGGGTCGGAAGCGAATCGTTCTCGGGTCGGAGGCGATGGCCTCTTCCCAGAGTCCTTTCAAGGGTTTCGGCGCGGCGCCGTGCAGATCCTCGAGGACTTCGCTGGCGTTCCATCCGCACCTTGCGAACGCCATGGGACACCGGGGATGGAAACGACACCCCGTAGGGATGTTCACGGGATCCGGCCGTTCCCCCTTGAGGATCATGCGCTGCGCACGATGCCGTGGATTCGGGCTGGGAACGACTGACATCAAGGCTTGCGTGTAGGGGTGTTTCGGGTTCCGAATCACTTGTTCCGTCGTCCCGATTTCGACGATTTGACCCAGGTACATTACGGCGATCCGATCGGCCAGGACCCAAGCGAGGCTCAGGTCGTGCGTGATGAAGAGGTAGGTTAGGCCTCGAGTTTCGCGGAGGTCCATCATCAGCTGGAGGATCTCCGTTCGGATGGAGACATCCAGCATGGACACGGGCTCGTCCGCCACGATGAAGTCCGGTTCCAGCACTAGGGCGGCGGCAATCGAGATCCGTTGCCTTTGTCCCCCACTGACCTCGTGGGGGAATCGGAACATGAATTCCTCGGGGGGCCTAAGGCCGGCGTCGCTCAGACTCTCTGCAACGCGGGATGCCGCCTCTTCCGGGTTTCGGACGATGCGGTTTACGCGAAGAGGCTCTGCGACGATTTCGTAGATGGACTGCTTTGGATTGAGGGACTCGTACGGATCCTGGAAAATGAGGTGGAGCCTACGCCGCAGGGTTCGCATCTTGATTCCGGACAGACCCTCGCGTCGCTGCCGCAGTGACAGGATGGTCCGTGAGAGCGCCCCCGCAACGGATGGCGCGACGATCAGGATGAGCAGCATCGCGAACGCATTTGTCGACCACGCGTACGAGAATGCGTCGAACGGGCTGTAGCGAAGGGCCGCGGTGGGCTGCAGGAAGTCATGGAGGTAGAAGCTTAGGATCGGGGCGAGGAACACTGCCGCGGTTGCGAGAAGCGCTAGGACTGCGGGCGTTCGGCGCCAGACTCTGGCCGGCCGGAGCGGCCCGATTCCTCCAAGGAGGACGCCGATGGCCACTCCGAACCCAAAGATCGGCCATGGGCCTGAGAGGGGCAGCGCAGAGAGCCCCATCGCCAGCGACGGGAGGAGGAATGCGAGGACCGTTGCAGCCGTAAGCATGCCCCCCAAGAGGAGAACCTGAGGGGCGGTCCAGCGCTGGTTCTCTTCCCACGTGAGGGAGTACTTCCGCCGGAGTTCGTCGACGGCTTTCCCGGAATCAGGGGTCTGAGAACTCGTGAGACTCTCGGTGTACCGTGAGTACTCCTCATCGGGCATCTCAAAGAACACGTCCCCTTCCGTGGCGTCTTCGAGCCGGAGCAATGCTTTTCCGGTCGTGGTCTTGCCGCATCCGCTCTCACCGACGAGGCAGAACACCTCTCCCCGGCGAATATCGAAAGAAACCCCGTCCACCGCGCGGACCCATTCCGAGCCTCTCCGCGCCGCTCGATGCAAGATTCCCTTGCGAAGGGGGAACCAGACCTTCAGTCCGCGAACGCGGATCAAGGTGTCCGTGCTTGGATCGGTCGTGGTGTCACCTCCCCCACTTCGGGATATAGGAAGCACGCCGTCCGCCGACCAGGGGTCACTTCCGACAAAGCGGGTTCTGCGTTCGTGCAGCGGTCAAACGCGAACCTGCACCGCGGGTGGAAGACACATCCCGCGGGCGGATTGATCAGGCTCGGGACCAGTCCCGGAATGGACGATGGCATTTCCCGGCTCCCTCGGATGTCTGGGAACGCTGCCGCGAGTCCCTGTGCATACGGATGTTTCGGGTCCGTGAAGACATCCACGGTCCGCCCAACTTCCATCATCTTCCCGCCGTACATGATAGCGACCTTGTCACAGGTCTCGGCGAGGACGGACAAGTCGTGCGAGATTAGGATCATGGAAAGATCGAGCTCCTTTCGCAGTCGTTCCAAGAGTTCCAGGATCTGCGCTTGGATCATCACGTCAAGCGCGGTGACCGGCTCATCGGCGATGACGAGCTTCGGGTTGCAGGCGAGGGCCATGGCGATCATGACGCGTTGGCGCATGCCACCCGAGAACTCGTGAGGATAGTCGTCGATGCGCTTCCGCGAAATGCCCACCAAGTCCAGCAGGTCTTCGACACGCTTTCGCGCCGCGTCCTGTTCCACATCCTCGTGAAGGACTATAGGCTCAGCGATTTGTCTCCCGATGCGTTGAATTGGGTTGAGGGAGTTCATCGCCCCTTGGAAGACGATTGAGATTTCCTTCCAACGGATCTTGCGCATTCCGGCATCGGAGATCCGGGCGAGGTCTCGGCCTCGCCATCGAATGGACCCACGAACGACGCGGCCATTGTACGGCAGGAGCCGCATCAGGGCCAGCGCCGTCGTGGTCTTGCCACACCCGCTCTCGCCTGCGAGGCCGATGGCTTCGCCCTGCTCAAGCTCGAAAGAAGCGCCCTCGACCGCATGGACCTCCCCCTTTTGGGTCGTGAATCGGACGGTCAGATCTTCGACTTCCAGGAGCGACATGCTCACCGGCTCCGCAGGCGAGGGTTGAGGATCTCATCAA
>DASQGG010000092.1 GCA_035632695.1 Thermoplasmata archaeon | reverse complement strand
CGCCGGGATCTCACTCTCCCCGAGCGTGTACTTCTTGAAGCTGGGCCACTCGTTGACGAGCACGTCCTTCGGGAGCCCCTTCATGAAGCCCGGGACAATCCCCAGGTTCTGACGGATGTCCTTCAGCGTGTCGTCGTACGTTACCGTTTCCGTGTCACCCCCTCCGTGACATCCCACGGCTCTCGGGACCTCCCCCGCGCTCCCTGTGAACGCCGCCCCGGGACCGGCGACTCCCGAAAAATGTCCCCGGGGTTGTGGGGGTATCGCGCTCGAGTCGTAATAGTTCTTTCCGAGCCGCCGTCCGTTTCGGCGGGCCGAAAAATCTTGCGCGGCACCCCTCGAGGCCGGAACGACGGGCGGAGGCGGGCGTCCTACGAGGGATCCCCCTTTCGGGTGCGTTCAGGTCTCGACGGACGCCCGGGAGGGCCGCGAGCCGCCCGAGGGATTGGGTCCTTCCCGGTCCCTAGGCTCGCCGATCCCCGCCTTGGCCCTGCCGGGCCTTGTAGTGCGCGGCCTCGACGTCCATCTCCAGCTCGTCGTCCTTGGAGGTGCCGAAGACCCTCGCGACGTCGAACTCGAGTTTGGCGGGTGGCTTCTTCTTGCGAACCCGAGGCTCCATCTGGAGTTGTTCCATCCGCCGCTTCGATGCACGGCCGCGGTCTTGAAGGCTCCGTCCCGGGTCTCACCGGGAGGAATCAGACCCACGACGCGGTCTCGCGACCCAGTCGCTCTCGGATTCGATAACCGGCGAGGAGAGGCTTTATCCTCCGAGCGCCACGGGAGGACGTTGCCTGTTCGAGGCCAGGGGTCCGCATTCGACATGGTGACCAAACGACCCCGTTCCGCGGTCCGCAAGACTCGCTACCTCGTGCTCTGGTGGATGTCCCAGACGCCCCACGCGGCCGTCTTCGACCACCTCGTCGCCGCGGAGGCTGCCGCGAGCGCCCGGAATGGGCTGCTCGTGGCCGTCTCGGGCCGCGATGTGAACATCGACCAGGTCCAAGACTGGTACCGACGCGACGAGTCCGGCCGCCCCATGCCCGCGGAGTGGCGGGAGCTCGTCGGACCCACCCAGCTTCCGTGGCTCGCGAAGCCCAATCCCGCAATCTGACCCGCTCGTCCGAGGAGTGGGCTCGACGCGGTGGGAGAGCTCGACCCGCGAGGACGTTGGAGATACCGGCGGCGGTCTTCGCCGAGGCACTCGGGTGGGCGCGACTCGTCCGGGCCGGACTCGAGAGGCCCGGGACCGAGTCGAGTCCGTCTCCAGCTCCGGGATGATGGCCCTCGGGAAGTCCGTCCGGGGCGAAACGCGACAATCTCAAGGAAATGTTTAAGCTCCGATGTAGACTTCGAGGCGTCCAAGAGACCGCCCACCACCAGAGCGACCGGAGGTTCTCCGGTTCCGACGGGCGTCGCGAGGGATGACTACGGTCACGGACATGGCACGGGAAGGCTCCGCGGACGCGGGGCCTGGGGCCGTGCATGGGTTTTCCAGCGGGCCGAAGGCCCGGTCGGCCGGGGCGACGGCCGCGCGGTCGAACCGGATCCTCGTGGCGATCCCCTGCCTGAACGAGGGGGCGACGATCGGGTCCGTGGTCCTCAAGGCGCGGCAGCACGCGGACGAGGTCGTCGTCGTGGACGACGGGTCGTCGGACGACACGGCCGAGGTCGCCGAGCTCGCCGGGGCCAAGGTCCTGCGCCACGCGCGGAACCTCGGGAAGGGGATGGCGATCCGGACCGCGTGGCTGTACGCGCGGGAGGCGCATCCGGACGCGTTCGTGCTCATGGACGGGGACCACCAGCACAATACGGAGGACATTCCGCGGTTGGCGAAACGCGTGCTGTCCGGCGACGCGGACATGGTCATCGGCGTGCGGTGGGGCAAGACGTCGGGCATGCCCATGTACCGCCGCGTGGGGAAGCGCGTCCTCGATTACGCGACCGCCGTGGGGACGAAGAACGGGAAGCTCACGGATTCCCAAAGCGGATATCGGGTCTTCTCGAGCGAGGCGCTCCTCGCACTCGAGCCCACGGAGGACGGGCTCTCGATCGAGTCGGCGATGCTCATCGAGGCCCAGGAAAAGGGCCTGCGGATCGACGAGGTGAACGTGGACTTCGACTACGACCTCGAAGGATCGAACGTGTCGCCGGGCAGGCACGGGACCGGCGTCTTGGGGCGACTCGTCACCCTGGTCTCCCAGAAGCGACCGCTGCTGTTCTTCGGGTCGTTCGGCCTCGGACTCCTGATCGTCGCCGCGGCCCTCGGTGCCTTGGTTCTGTCGACGTACTATGCGAGCCGAGCCTTGGCAACGGGAACCCTGTTCATCGTCCTTCTGTTCGGCATCGTCGGCATCCTGTCCATCTTCATCGGAATCACCCTGAACGCGCTCGTCACGGTGGCGACGAAGTCAAGCGCGCGGTGACGCACGAGCGCCCGGACGGTTCGTCAGGCTTTCCAGAAGGGACTCGAACGAGTCCGTGATGGACGTCCAATCGTTCCGAGCGACGAACTCCCGTCCGGCGGCGCCGAGTTCCTGGAGGGCACCCGCCCGAGCCAAATCGGTCGCCATGCGGATCACATCCCGAGGATCCCGGACATACACGACCCCGTGTCCCTCCCCGAACTCCTTCACGAGACCGGGCAACTCGGTCGCGATCACGGGCTTCCCTGCGGCCAGGTACTCGTACACCTTGATGGGTACGATGTTCCGCATGGTCTCGATGTCATACGCCGGGAGGAGGCAGACATCGGCGGCCGCAAGGAATCCGGGCATCTCGGCGTACGGCCGGAACCCCACCATCTTGATGCGGTCTTCGGCGGCGCGCTTCTTGGCCATAGTCGCTAGCTCCTGCCAGACATCCCCCTTGCCCACGACGAGCAACTTGACGTGTTCCTCCCGTCCCTCCCCCATCGCAAGACGTTCGGCGATCTCGCGAATGCCTGAGAACTCGTAGACCCAGCCCATGAAGAAGAGGACGAGATCGTCGCTCGCGAGACCGAGGCGCTCGCGGACGATGACGCCGTCCCCGGACCAGCGATACAGTTCCACGTCGATGCCTGCAGGGATGACCTTGGCCCTCTCAGGGGTCGCCCCCATGGCCAAGGCATAGTCTCGGAGGGCCTGGTTGATGGCAAGGACGAGGGACGCGCGGCGCATGTTGCCTCGCTCAATCGACCGCGCGAGACCTCGGAACAGGGGCTGCGGCACGAGCTGGTGGAGCTCGTCGATCAGGTAGTACACGAAGGGGATGCCAGCCCGCCGCGCGAGCCGAATACCGGCGTGAGCGTTCAGGATGCCCAGGCCGACGAGCACGTCCGGCCGGAACTCCCGGATTTGACGGTGAATCTCAAGGCGATGCGTCAGGGCAAGGGAGACATAGTCGAGGACGGGCAGGTTGAGCGTGGGGGGCCGGATGACCAGAATGTCGGATCCTGGGATCACCTTGGCCCGGCCCCGAAGCCTTTTGCGACGTGAGACTAGGGGTCGCGGGGAGCGACTTCGCCACCCAATGTCGAAGTCGATGACACGGATTTCGTGGCCTCGTTGCTTCAGCCGCTCGAAGAGATGGTGGCTCTGGTGGGGCCCCCGTTCGATCCAATTCGACTCTTGGACGACAAGAATGCGCAAAATGGCCCGCCGCGTCGGGATGACGGGTTCGCGCGAAAACCTTTTCTCCTCGCGCTTCGGCGTCGGCTCGCGCCGCGGACCACACAGACCATTCCCTCGTCGCGGCAAGCCCTTCCGGCCGCGTCGGCTCGGGGGACGTCGTCAACCATCCCGGGACGGGAGCCCGGAGGTCAGAACTCCGCCGACTTCACGATGTTCTTCCAGTTCTTCTCGAACCACCCGTGGACGTTCTTCAGACCGGTCTGGAAGTCCGTCCGGGGCTCGTAGTGCAGGATTCTGCGCGCC
This sequence comes from Thermoplasmata archaeon, assembly GCA_035632695.1. Taxonomy (NCBI): domain Archaea; kingdom Methanobacteriati; phylum Thermoplasmatota; class Thermoplasmata; species Thermoplasmata archaeon. The sequence continues at coordinate 745 of DASQGG010000092.1, read as the reverse complement.
TTGTCGATTGAGGCGAGCAACCGGTTCTTCTTGTCCCAGTTCCGACGCTCCCTGAACACGATGCCGGCGTGGTTGCCCGTGATCGCGTTGACCCGGTTCGCGAGGTCGAGAATCTTGATCTCCCGTCCCGCGGCCAGGTTGATGGCCTCGCCGACGGCCCGGTCGTAGACCGCGGCCGCGACAAGGCCGTTCACGATGTCCCCCACGTACGTGAAGTCCCGCGTCTCCTCCCCCGTGCCCGTGATCGGCAGCGGCTGGCCGTGCATTGCCCAGAAGAAGAAGTTCGGGATCACGTTGCGGTACTTGCCGGGGACCTCGCCGGGTCCGTAGCTGTTGAAGAACCGGGCGTTGACGACGGGGAGGTCGTACAGGTTGTGGTACATGTTCGTGTAGAGTTCCCCGAGCATCTTCGTGACCTGGTACGGCGTGTAGAGGTCCATGGACACGTAGTCCTCCGTGAAGGGCATCGGGGTGTCTGAGCCGTAGATCCCGCAGCCCGAGGAGGCGTAGATGAAGCGCTCGACGTCGGCCTTGCGGGCGTGTTCGAGCACGCGAAGGATGCCCATGCCGTTGGTCCTCAGGTCGTGCTCCGGATGGTCCACGGAGTTCTGGTTGGCGAAGTGCGCGGCCAGGTGGTAGACGACCTGGGGTTTGGCCCTGAAGGCCCGGCTGAGGTCTGCGTTGCGAAGGACGTCCCCCCGCAGGTACTGGATCGTGGGACCGCGCACGGTGTTCCATAGGTAGG